>DATHTC010000001.1:0-2933 GCA_035463735.1 Gaiellaceae bacterium
GCCGGTCGACGACCTCGCCGAGCGACCGCCCCGCCTGCCGGAGCGCGAGGTCGAGCGCGGCGCTCTCCCAGGCCCAGCGCCGGTAGTCGCGCTGAGGATCCATCGAGATCGGCCCGCCGTACAGGTCGACCTCCTCCAGCAGCTCGGACAGCTCGCCGAGCGTCCCCCGGAACCCCCCGACCGCGGGTTCGGGAGCTCGCGCGGGCTCGTGGAGCGAGGCGTCGTACGTGACGTCCTCGCCGACGCCGTCCGCGCCGCCGCCGCGAAGACGTACGACCGTCGTGACACGGGTGAACTCCGGCGAGACGGGCTGGGACAGCTGCTCGCGCTCGGCGGACTGGCCCTCGAGCGGCAGCGCGGCGATCCGGTCGGCGAGGCCCATCGCCCGGCAGGCTATACGCGGTTGTCCGAGGCGCAGCGGGCGGCCTGCCTCACGCAGGCACGGCCAGCGGGTGCGGGTCCGGACGCTCGACCGTCGCGAACGCACTGCGGCGGAGCCAGCCCGGGAACGCCCGAGTGAGTGCGTGCGCCCCGTCGATCTGCAGCGTGCCCGCGCCGACCGCCTCGACCACGGAGGTATCGCCGAGCCACACCCCGATCAGCGTGCGGAGCCGACCGGCCACCACGAGATCGACGTCGAACCCTGGGTCGCGGTAGCAGACGTCGACGTCGTCCCGGTCCAGGATGAGCCACGTCACGCGCGGGAGGTTCCTGTCCACGTCGGTGAAGCGGAAACGAACGACGACGCGGTGCCCCGGCAGCGCGTCGGTCTCGATGTTGCGCTGCATGTCCCACATCAGCAGCCGTGGGTCGAGCTCCTTCCGCGAGAGCTCGCCGCGGGCCCAGCGCTGACCCCACGTCCCGAGGCCCATGATGATCGGGCGCAGCTCCTCGCCGGCCTCGGTCAGCCGGTACTCGGGCCCGCGTCCGTCGCGGCCACGCCTCCGTTCGACCACGCCCGCACGTTCCAGCTCGCGCAGACGCTTGGCGAGCAGGCTGCGCGACATCAGCGGGACGCCACGCTGGAGGTCGTTGAAGCGATGGCTGCC
This sequence comes from Gaiellaceae bacterium, assembly GCA_035463735.1. Taxonomy (GTDB): domain Bacteria; phylum Actinomycetota; class Thermoleophilia; order Gaiellales; family Gaiellaceae; genus DATHTC01. The sequence continues at coordinate 1,050 of DATHTC010000001.1, forward strand.
GCAGAGCAGCTCGCGAACGACGAGCGGCGTCCACCGCTCGGCCAGCAGCTCGCTGGCCTTCGCGACGGGGCAGAACTGGCCATACCCGCGCACGCCCCGACGGTACGGCGGCCGCGCGTGGTGGGTCAAGTACAGATCGTGTACCGGTTGGGTCCTGATCGAGAACTCGACCCGCGGCGTCGCTCCTGACAGCTTCGGCGTCACCCGACGACGAGAGGAGTACGTGATGGAGACCACGGCACGGGGGCTGGAGCGCAAGGCGATCGCTGCGCTGGCGGGGGAGCTGCAGGGCCAGCTGATCGCGCCCGGCGACGCAGCGTACGAGGAGGCGCGCAGGGTCTGGAACGGGTCGGTAGACCGCCGTCCCGCAGTAATCGCGCGCTGCGCCGGCGTCGCGGACGTGATCGCGACGCTCGGCCTCGCCCGTGAGGCCGGGTTGCCGGTCGCCGTGCGGGGCGGCGGTCACAGCGTCGCGGGGTTCGGCACCTGCGAGGGCGGGGTGGTGGTCGATCTGTCGCGGATGCAGACGGTGGCCGTCGACGCCGAGGCTCGTACCGCAGTCGCCGAGGGAGGCACCGTGGGCGCCGTGCTCGACCGCGAAACGCAGGCGTACGGACTTGCGACGACGCTCGGGATCGTCTCGACCACCGGCGTCGCGGGCCTGACGCTCGGCGGCGGGATCGGTTGGATGCAGCGGAAGCACGGGTTCGCTGCCGACAACCTGCTCTCTGCCGATGTCGTCACCGCCGACGGCGAGCTCGTGCGCGCCTCCGCCGACGAGAACGCCGACCTCTTCTGGGGCGTTCGTGGAGGAGGCGGCAACTTCGGCGTCGTGACGTCGTTCACCTACCGGCTCCACCCGGTCGGGCCCGAGCTCCTGTGCGGTCTCGTGGCGTGGCCGGCCGCGCAGACGCGGGACGTGCTCCGGCTCTTTCGCTCCTTCATGGCGGATGCGCCCGACGAGGTGATGGCGATCGCGATCCTGCGCACGGCGCCGCCGGCGCCGTTCCTGCCGGAAGCGGTTCACGGCCGGCCGATCGCGGCGATCGCGTGTTGCTACGTCGGGCCGCCGGAGGAGGGCGCGGACGCGCTCGCTCCCCTGCGGGCGCTCGGCGCTCCGGTCGGCGACGCGCTCACGGTGCGGCCCTACACGGCGTTCCAGTCGATGTTCGACGCCTCGTGGACGCCCGGCTTCCACAACTACTGGAAGGCGGAATACCTCACCGGCATCCCGGACGAGGGGATCGACTCGGCGGCGCACTACGCCCTCTCCCACAGCTCGCCGCTCTCCGACTTCAAGTTCGCCGCGCTCGGCGGAGCCGTCGCGCGGGTCGGCGAGGACGAGACGGCGACCGGGTTCCGACAGGCGCCGTTCGTGCTCAACGTGAACACGCGCTGGGCCGACCCGGCGGAGTCGGAGCGGCACGTCGCGCACACGCGCGAGCTCTACGACTCCTTCCTCTCGCATTCGGCCGGCGGCGTCTACGTCAACTTCCTCGGCGACGAGGGGGAGGAACGGGTCCGGGCCGCGTACGGGGACGCCCGCCTCGAGCGCCTACGGCAGCTCAAGCGCCGCTACGACCCGGACAACGTGTTCCGCTTTAACCAGAACATCCGGCCGTAGCGCGACCGGCCGCTCGGCCGAGCCGTTCCGGCGCGCGGCCAGCGAGGCGGTCGAGGCGGCTGGGCGCCGTGGTGCAGCCGGTACGCTGACCCGCGGCCCCGGGGCGGGGCACCTCGGGAGATGCTGGGCTACGTCGTCAGGCGCGTCCTCTGGACGCCTCCGCTGCTGCTCCTCGTCATGCTCGTGACGTTCGCGCTCATGCGCGGGATCGGCGGCAGCCCCTTCCGGCTCGAGTTCGGCGGTCTCCCGCAGCCGCTCGT
>DATHTC010000002.1:0-3299 GCA_035463735.1 Gaiellaceae bacterium
GTCCGCCTTCCGCTGCGCCGCCGCGCTCGCGCCGGCCGCCTTGGCCGGGGGCTGCTCGCGGGCGGCCGGCTTCGGCTTCGGCGGCGCCATTCCGGCCATCGCCTCGAACCCCGACGGCTCGAGCTCCTCGAGCAGGATCCCGCGGACGAGCACGTCCGGCTGCGTCGCCGCGGCGGCGTGCGCCGTCGTCCCGATCCGGCGGACCGTGTCGTCGGAGGGCGGCCGCCCGGCCTCCCGCAGCGCCTCCTCCGCATCGCGGACCACGTCGCGGAGGGCGGCGCGGAAGTCGCGCTCGCCACCGGCGGGATCCTTCCGGACGGCTTCGGCGGCGCGGACGAGCGCCCGCACGTCGCCCGGCTCGCGCCGCGCCGCCTGGTTGACGGCCCACACGGCCGCAGTCGGCTTGCGGAGCGACGCGAGCTCGGCGGCCTCCTCGGGACGCCCTTCCTTGCGGAGCCGCTTCGCGGCCTCCGTGCGCGCGGAGACGAACTCGTCGAGCGGCAGCCCGAGCAGGCGCTCCAGCTCGTCCGCCACGCGCTACTTCCGCGAGCCGGCCTTCGCCTTCGAGCGCGACGCGCGGCGGGACGAGCCGCCGTTGCCCTTCGCGCTCTTGCCGGAGCCCCGCTTCGCCTGCACCGCCTCGAGGCTCGCCCGGAGCGCCGCCATCACGTCGTCCGGCTCCTCGGCGGCGGCCACCGGCTCGACGTGGACCTCCTCGCCCTTGCGCTTCGCCTCGATGACCTCGAGCAGCCGCGCCCGGTACGTGTCCTCGTACCGCCCGGGCTCCCAGGTGCCCGTGAAGCTGTCGATCAGCTGCGCCGCCATCTCGAGCTCCCGCTTCTCCACCTTCGCCTTCTCCGGCCTGAGCTCGTCCACGGGACGGATCTCGTCGGCGAAGTACATGCGCTCGAGGGTGATCACGCCCTCGCGGATCCGCAGGCAGCCGAGATTCTCGCGGTCGCGCATCACATACCGCGCCACGGCCGCCAGGCCCGACTCGTCCATGGCGCGGCAGAGCAGGGCGTACACCTTCTCCGCGCCCTCCTGCGGGCCGAGGTAGTACGTCTTCTCGAAGAAGATCGGGTCGATCTCGTCGTAGGGGACGAACTCCTGGATGTCGATCGTGCGGAGCCCGTCGGCGCGCGCGGCCTCGAAGTCCTCGTCCTCCATGTAGACGTACTCGCCCTTCTCGACCTCGAACGCCTTCACGATCTCGTCGTCGGGGACGGGTTTTTCCTCGGCCTTGCAGATCTTCTCGTAGCCGATGCGCGAGCCGTCCTGCTCGTGGACGTAGTGGAAGCGGAGGTCGTTCTCCTGGATCGCGCTGTACATCCGCACGGGCACGCTTACGAGGCCGAACGAGATCGTCCCGGTCCAGATCGCGCGGGGCACGGCTAGCCGCCGCTCGACTCGGGGTCGCGCTCCTGCGGCGCACCCCCGGGGCCGCCCATCACGACCCCGTCCTCCTCCACGAGGTCGCGCGGGTCGGCGTGGCGGTACGCCTCGGACTGCACCCCGCCGCGCGGATCGCCCTGGACGTCGAGGGCGTGCGGGTCGCCCTCCTGCCTGTCGGCCCGGTCCTCCTCACCGGCCTCGGCCCACGGCCCCTGCCGGCCGGTGCCCTCGCCGGGCTCGCGGTCCTGCTCGCTCACGCGGGAGAGCATCGCCGCTCCGCGGAGACGCCAAACCTCGCGCGTTAAGCAGGTGTTAGGCGCGAGCGCGCCTGCCTCGTCGCGGGCGCGCAGCGCGGGCTCGTCGGATCGGAAATCGGCCGCCTCTATTAAGCGGAGATTGAGGGCGGGTTCAGCGGCCTGGGTCGCCCAACCAAACGGCATAAACCTTTTCCAAACCACTCCGTCTCATGCATACACGTCACGTACCCACTGGTTCCGGCCGACGGAGCGCAGCGGGGGAAGCGGTGCTTCTCGCCAATAGCATGCTACCTCTCCCGCATGTGACTCCGCGAAGCAATTCGCAGCGCTGATTTTCCTCAGCTGCGCTCCGCCGGCCGGAGTCATCGAGGCAGGAAAGGAGACTCCGAGTGAAGCGAGGCTTTATCGCTTCGTTTGTCCTGGCCGTGCTCGCGGCGCTGTTCGCGACGCAGGCGCTCGCCGCCGGGTCGGCGCAACGCGGCGGCACGCTCCGGGGCATGTTCGCGACCGACGTCGACTTCATTGACCCGTCGCTCGCCTACTACACGCACTCGTGGCAGATCATGGGCGCGACGGGCGCCAATCTGCTGCGCTTCGCCGACGCGGAGGGCTCCGGCGGCTCCCGCCTCGTGCCCGAGGTCGCCGCGGGCTTCCCGACCGTGTCGCGCGACGGCCGCACGTACACGTTCACGCTGCGCAACACGTTCCGCTTCTCCAACGGCAAGCGGGTGACGGCGGCCAACTTCGCGTGGGCGATCAACCGCGCCCTCTCGAGCCAGCAGCAGTCCCCGGCCGGCCCGTTCGTCGCCGACGTCGTCGGCGCGCAGGCGGTGCTCGACGGGAGGGCGCGCCGCGCCTCAGGCGTCCGCGTGCTCGGCCCGACGAGGCTGCAGCTCCGGCTCACGCAGGCGGCGCCGGACATCCTCACCCGCCTCGCGATGCCGTTCTTCCAGGCGATCGACACCGCCACCGGGATCAACCCGCAGGGGGCGAAGGCGCCGCTCCCGTCGGCCGGCCCGTACTACGTCGCGACCTGGCAGCCGAACAGCCGGCTGGTGCTGAAGCGGAACCCGCACTACAAGCGATCCTCGAACCGCTTCGCCACCCGCCCCGCGAACTACGACCAGATCGAGTACGACGCGAACGTCAACCTCGACGCGCAGGTGCTGCGGATCCGGGCCGGGCAGGCCGACTTCGCCGCGGAGGGCATCTCGCCCGCCTCGCACGCCGACCTCTCGCGGCAGTACGGGATCAACCGGCGCCAGTACCAGGTGCGCCAGGTGCCGATCACGTACTTCGTCTCGATGAACACGACCCGCGGCCTGTTCCGCGACGCGAACGTCCGCAAGGCCGTCAACCTCGCGATCGACCGGCAGGCGATGCTCGCCCAGCGCGGGTACCTGGCCGGCAAGCGCGCCGACCAGATCCTCCCGCCCGGCATCCCGGGCTTCCGCGACCACAACATCTGGCCGCTGCGCTTCAGCGAGCAGAACCTCGCCCGGGCGCGGCAGCTGATGCGGGGCCGCACCACGAAGGCGCTGATGCTCGCCGGCAACCGCGGCGCCAGCCTCACGATCCCGCAGATCGTCAAGTTCAACCTGGCGAAGATCGGCATCGACATGGAGACGCGGCACCTGGCCTCCGGCC
>DATHTC010000003.1:0-10692 GCA_035463735.1 Gaiellaceae bacterium
GGTGTACCGCGAGGTGCTCGGCCTGTGAGGGTCGCGGCAGTCGTCGTCTCGCACGGCCACGCGCGCGAGCTGGAGGCGCTGCTCCCGGCGCTGCTGCCGCAGGTGGACGAGGCCGTCGTGGTCGCGAACGTGCCCGGCAGCGTGGGCCACGCGCCCGAGGGAGTCCACGTGCTCCACAACCCGCGGCCGCTCGGGTTCGCCGCGAACGCCAACCTCGGGGTCGCCGCCACCGACGCTGACGCCGTCGTCCTGGCCAACCCGGACACGCTCCCCGAGCCGGGAGCGGTGGCGACGCTCCGCGAGTTCATGGTCGCGCGTCCGCGCGCCGGCGTCGTCGGGCCGCAGCTGCGCTTCCCCGACGGCTCGTGGCAGCCCTCCCGCCGGCGCTTCCCGACGGTGTCCGGCACGCTCGTCCGGCGGACGCCGCTCCGCTTGCTGCTGCGGCCCGCCGAGCGGCAGACGGCGCACTACCACCTCGACGAGCGGCCGACGGAGCCGGTCGAGGCCGACTGGATGCTCGGCGGCTTCCTGCTCCTGCGGCGCGCGATGCTCGACGAGCTCGGCGGCTTCGATCCCGCCTTCCGCCTCTACGGCGAGGACATCGACCTCTGCTACCGCGCCGCGAAGTCGGGGTGGGAGCGGTGGTACGTGCCAGGCGCGGTCGTCGTCCACGGCTACGACCGCGTCACCGACCGGCGCTTCCTCGACCGGCGCACGCTCTGGCACTGGCGCGGGATCCTTCGCTTCGTGCGCAAGCATCCGGAGCGCCTGCGCGCGCTGTGACGGCGGCGCTCGGACCCGCCGCGGAACCTGGTACGAACCTGGTACCGCGTCGGCGCGATCCCGGTGCACGCCTGCGTTTGACGCGCACCCGAGGTGGCGCGGCTTCCCGTGCCGGTACCAGGTACGTACCTGGTACCGCGCGCTGTCGACGGGAGGGCGCGGCGCGGTGACGACCGAGAAGTACGACCCGCAGGCGGAGCGGTGGACGGAGACGGCGTACGCCGACGCCGACGCCTACCTCGCGCACCGCGCCGAGCTCGTCGTCTCGCTGGGGCCGCGCCTCCTCCCGGGCGAAGTCGTGCTCGACCTCGCGTGCGGGGACGGCGGCCTCGGCGAGCACCTGCTCGCGCGCGGGCTGCGCTACCGCGGCACCGACGCGAGTGCCGCGATGGTCGAGGCGGCACGGCAGCGGCTCGGCGCCCGCGCGCCCGTCGACGTCGGCGACCTGAACGCGTACGCCCCGCCGGAGCCGGCCGCCGCCACGACCGTCTTTCGCGCGATCTACTACGCGGACGACCGCGAGGCGTTCTTCCGGCGGGCCGCGGCGTTCACGGAGCGGAAGCTCGTGTTCGACCTCAACCCGCGCCAGTTCCCGCTCGAGACGGTGCTCGCGGAGCTGCGGCGCGCGGGCTGGGAGCACGTCGCCCTGCGGCCGTTCCTGTTCCCGCAGCGGCACTCGCCGCCGCGCCCGCTGCGGCCCCTGCTCGCCGCCGCCGAGCGGAGCGGGCCGCTCGCTCGCCTCGCCCTCCGGCGCCGCTTCACCTACCTCGTCGCGGCGTCCTCCGGGACGAACCCGTAGCCGACGACGGCGCCCAGCTCGCGGACGTCCGACTTCGACGGGTCGAGCTGCGCGGGGACGAACGTCGGCGAGATCTCGACCTCGACCCGGAACGGCGGCCGCGGCGTCGGGATCGAGAACGTGCGCTGCTTGCCGGAGTCCACCGTCCACCTGCGGGTCGCGGTGACACGGCCGATCTGCGCCTCCTCCCGGTCGTCGCCGAGCACGAGCGTCCCGAGCCGGATCGTCACCCGCCCCGGCACGTCCTTTCCCGTCCAGCCGGCGCGGGAGACCGTGACGCGCATCGTCCCCGGCCGGTTGCCTTCGGTGACGAACTGCGAGTAGCCGCTCCGGTCGCTCATCCAGCCGTCGGCGAAGAGCCCCGTCGTCGAGTACACGAGGCGCAGCGGCGGGGCGACGCGGAACAGCCGCCAGGGGCCCTCGGCGGCGACGACGCGGCCGACGACCTCGATCCCGGGGTCGGCCACGACGTACGGCACCTGTGGGTCCGGGACGAGCTCGCCCTCGGTCGAGGCGAGGTCGGGGGTGACCGTGCGCCCCGGGCCCGGCGCGCTGCCGTCGATGCTCCACACCTTCGAGATCGACCGGTTCCAGAACTCGAGCAGGTGGACGCCGTTCGGGTTCGTGACCTGCTTGCCGAGGTAGAGCGTGTCGGCGCCGCCGGTGGCGCGGTCGACCCAGTCCGGCGGGTCGGCGAAGCCCTCCAGCAGGTCGCCCGCGGCCGTGTTCGAGCCCGCGGCGGCGTAGAGCTCCCCGGCGACGTTCCAGAGGAGGATCGCTCCGGCCACGAGCGCCGCGAGCAGGCCGCCCAGCGCCGGTCGGCGCGCGCGCGCGACGGCCACGGCCACGGCGAGCACGAGCCCCGCCGCGAGCGCGACGAGCACGATCGTCTCGAGGGTGCCCGTCGGGAGCGACAGGTCGCGGTTGCCGGCGACGAGGACCGAGTAGCCCGGCGCCTCGAAGTAGGGGTACTCGAGCACGATCGGCGTCACCGTCACCATCAGCAGGACGGCGGCCGCCGCGAGGGCGAGCGGCAGCGGGCGGAGGCGCGGCCGGGCGAGCCACGCGGCGGTCGCGACGAACAGCAGCGGCGCGAGGTAGATGAGGTTCCGCTCCGCGACGCGCGTCCCGAACACGGTCGAGAGGTGCGCGGCCTTCGCCGCGGTGTAGAGGCCGAAGGCGGCGACCGCGAGCGCGAGCACGAGCGCGAACGCGCGCTCGGCCGGGGTCCAGCCGCGCCCCCGCCCGTGCGCGAGCGACGCGAGCCCGAGCACGGCGGGGAGGAGGCCGATCCCGATCGCGAAGGCGCCGCCGGCCCAGAGCCCGTACTCGAGCATGCGCCCCTTGTAGTCCCCCGTCGCACGCTCCCACGTGAACGACGCCTGGGCGAACAGCGAATTGAGCGCGACGACGGCGACGAGCACGAGCAGGATCGCGCCCGCCCGGTCCCAGCGATCCCAGCCGGCCCGCAGGCGCCGCGCCCGCTCGCCGTTCCACGCGACCGCCAGCGCGGCGAGCGCGAGGATCCCGGCGAGGATCGCCAGCTGCCCCCGCACGAGCGGCGCGACGGCCGCGACCCCGGCCGCCCACGCCCACGCGCCGGCCGTGCGTGCGACGAGCGCGCGGACGAGCAGCCAGAAGAAGGTGGCCGCGACCGGGTACGCGAACGGCTCCTCGAGCACGAGCCCCGCGTAGACGAACGCCGGGATCGCGGCCGACGCGGCCGCGGCGAACAGCGCCCACCCGCGCGAGACGAGCATCCGCGCGAGCGCGTACGTGGGGAACACGACCGTCGTCATCGCGAGCGCGCCGATCGCCTTCACGAGCGCGTACGCGGTGGCGGTGTCCGAGACCAGCCACGCCGGCGCCGTCGCGAGCTCCGCGAGCGTGTCGAGGCCGGCGGGCTCGCCGCGCCGGCTGAGCGTGCCCGAGTCGGCGAGCGAACGGGCGACCTGCGTGTACTTCAGCTCGTCGATGAAGACGAAGGGCGTCGCCACGAGCCACGCCTGCCAGGCGTACGCGAACGCGAACCAAGCGAACACCGCCGCGAGCGGGACGGCCGCGAGCACGCGGTCCGCCCACGTCGCCGGCCGCACCGCGGCCGGGCGCTCCGTCCCGGCGACGGTCGTCACTTCGCGCCGCCGCCGAGGACCGCGTCCGGAGTGAGGTCGGTCTGGCGGCGGACGAAGCGGCACTCGGCGCCGGCCTCGTCGCAGGCGGCGACGATCGCGTCGAGCCGCTCCCGCTCCGCGTCCGGGATCGTCACGAGCACCGCGTCGGCCCGCGCCGCCGCGATCGCGCCGGAGAGGTCGTCCGAGCCGGCGAGCACGCGGACCCCGAGCACCGTCCGTCCGCGCAGCCTGGGCTCGTCGTCGACGAACCCCACGACACGCACCTCGGGCTGCTCCCGGAGCTCGCGGACGAGGCTCCTGCCCGCGCGGCCCGCGCCGACGACGAGCGTCCGCTGCTGCGCGCCGCGCGACGCGATCGTGTTGAACGTCCGCACGAAGGCGCGCTCGCCGAAGCGCGACGCGCCGATCACGAGGCTGCAGAGCACGGCGTCGATGAGGAAGACCTCCAGCGGGAAGTCGCCGAAATCGGTCATCGCGGCCACGACCACGAAGGCGACGGCCTCCGAGATCGCCACCGCCGCGACCACGCGCACCGCGTCGGCGGCGCTCGCGTAGCGCCAGACGCCGCGGTAGAGGCCGAGCGGGATGAACGCGGCATAGCGGGCGGCGAGGATCGCCGGCAGCGAGACCGCCACGACGTGGCGCTGGTAGTCGGTGCCCGTGCCGTCGACGCGCAGCAGGAAGGCCGCCGCGAGCGACGCCGTGATGAGCGCGAAGTCGACCAGCACCTCGACGAACCGCTGCCGGTGGACGACGAGCGTGCGGCCGAGGCGCGAGGCGCTCTCGGGAGCGCGCTCGACCTCGCCGATGAAGCTCGCGAACTGGACGAGCAGGGCGAAGGTGAGCAGCACGCCGATCGTCGCGATCCAGGCGTCGTCGAGCACGGTGTAGGTGAGGCTGGTCGCGCCGAGGCCCGCCGAGACGAGCGCGAGCAGGACGAGCGCCCGGCGCTCCGACAGGCCGCGGTAGACGATCCGGTGCGAGGTGTGGTCGCGGCCGCCCTGGCTGATCGGCCGCCCCTCGAGCAGGCGGACGACCGTCACGAGCGCCGTGTCGAGGATCGGCACCGCCAGGATGAGCACCGGCAGCAGCAGCGTCGCCACCGTCGTCCCCGCCACGTTCCAGCTCGCGAGCAGGCCGAGGCACGCGAGCAGGTACCCGAGCGCCTGGCTCCCGGCATCGCCCATGAAGATCAGGGCGCGACCGCGCAGGCGCACGTTGAACGGGAGGAAGCCCGCGCAGGCGAGCGCGAGCGCGAGCGCGAGCAGGAGCACGGTGTCGTTCGGGTGCACCGTGGCCGCGTCGATCGCGAAGTAGACCGCGGCGATCGCCGCGAGCGTCGCCGCCAGGCCGTCCATGTTGTCGAGCAGGTTGAACGCGTTCGTCATCCCGACCAGCCACAGCAACCCGATCGCGGTCGCGAGCACGTCGTTGCCGACGATCTCCACGGAGAGGCCGCTGGCGAGGGCGATCACCGCCGCGAGGATCTGGGCGCCCAGCTTCGCCGGCGGCGGCAGCGAGCGCACGTCGTCGACGAGGCCGGCAAGGAAGAGCAGGGCGGCGCCGGCGAGGATCCCGCCGAGCTCGGAGCTCCACGGGATCGCGCCGGTCGCGAGGGCGAGCGCGACGGCCGCGCCGATCCCGGCGGCGATGCCGATGCCGCCGCCGACGGGCGTCTCGCGGTCGTGCCAGCGGTCGCCGGTCGGGCGCGCGACGAGCCGCCGCGGCCGGAGGTGGAGGGTGAGCCAGATGACCGCGGCGGAGACGGGAAGGGCGGCCAGCGCCGCGGCTGCAGTCATCGGCCCGGAGCGTAACCCAGTGCGGTTAAGCGCATGTGAGGCTCCACGTCGACCTCTAGGGTAGGCGACCAGCGTGACGGTTTACGCCGATCTGCTGCGCTACCGCGACCTGTTCGGGAGCCTCTTCCGGCGCGACTTCCAGGCCCGCTACAAGGGCTCCGCGCTCGGCGTCCTGTGGTCGCTCGCGAACCCGCTGCTGCTGATGGCGGTCTACGTCGTGGTCTTCTCGGTGCTGCTGCGCGTCGGCAGCTCGATGCACGACTACGCGCTCTACGTGCTCGTCGGCGTCGCCGCCTGGGTGTTCTTCTCGACCTCGCTCACGCTCGCGTCGCGCTCGATGCTGGACTACGCGCCGCTGATCCGGAAGACGCGCTTCCCGCGCCAGCTCGTGGCGCTGTCGGCGGTCGCGACGCAGCTCGTGACGTTCGCGGTGATGCTCGCGGTGCTGCTCGTGCTCGCCGTCGTCCTCGTTCCGGAGGCGCGCGACACGTTCTGGCTCGCGCTGCCGCTCGCGGTGCCGTTCGTCGCGCTGACGGCGGGGCTCGCGCTGGCCCTCGCGTCGCTGAACGTCGTCTTCCGGGACGTCGAGCACCTGGTCGGCGCCGTGCTGCTGCCGTGGTTCTTCGTCACCCCCGTGCTCTACTCGTTCGACCAGATCCCCGGCGCCGAGGACCACCCGACGCTCGTCGACGTGCTGCGGTGGGGCAACCCGGTGACGCCGCCGCTCGAGGCGCTGCGGGCGCCGCTGTGGGAGGGGACGTGGCCGTCGCTCGGCGACACCGTCTACCTGGTGGTGGCGGGCACGGCCGCGCTCGCGGTCGGGGCGTGGGTGTTCGGCAGGGTCGACGACCGGATCGCCGCCGAGCTCTAGGCCGGGAGCGCCAGGCCGGGGAGGTCGACCAGCGGGACCTCGAAGTGGGTGATCGTCGTCCGGTTCGCGCCCGAGATCGCCGAGGCGCCTGCGGTGAGCCGGTCGGCGGCCGCGCGGCTCGCCTCGAGCGCCTCGGCGGTCGCCCACAGCGTCAGCACGAGCGTCCTCCCCTCGTCGCGGCTGTCGAGGCCGATCAGGCCCCGGTAGCCGGCGCTCTCGCGCGCCCAGGGGAGCAGGTCGTCGCGGACGATCCGGAGCCCCTCGTCGAACTGCTCGGCGGTCGTCTCGAGCGTCGTGATCCGTGCGTACATGGCTCGCCTCCTCCACTCGCCGACGCGGCGAACGTACCGCGCGGCGCCTGCCGGCGCTAGCCGCGGACACGGACGACGATGCGGCCGTCGAAGAGGCTCGGCTCCTCGTCGGGCGCGGTCGCCGCAGGCAGCCCGGCCACCGGCTCGGCCGGCGCGGGCGTCAGCTCCCTCACATGGCTGAAGCAGAGGAGCGGGTGGCGGAAGCGAGGCACGCGCCCCTGGCCCGGCGCGTACGGCTCGAGCTCCCGCGGCCACCGCCGCAGCCGTCCGGCGCGCCACTCGACGGCGCCGCCCACCAGCGCGTACCCCTCCTGGTGGGCGTCCAGCACCCGCCGCGACCAGTCGGGTGCGGGCGCGACCCCCGGCGCCAGGTGCGCGAGGGCCTCCGCCTCGTTCTCGGCCACGAGCGGCTCCTCCTGCGCCGAGAGCGCGACCGGGTCGCCGCCGCGCGCCGCCAGCCGGCGTCCGATCCGCGGCGCGACCTCCACGGTGAGCTCGAGCGTCTCGGAGCCCGCCTCGGCGAACCAGAGCCGGTGCTCGTCGACGAGGTCGAGCGCGAGCCGGTACGGCCCCGGCGGCAGCGGCCCGCGAAGCGCGAGCCGGAGCGCGACCCGCTCTCCCGGCGCCACCGTCCCGGGCAGCTCGTTGCGGACCCCGTCCCACACGATCGGGTTCCCGCGCTGGTCGAGCCAGTGGGAGGAGGCCAGCACGGAGCCTGCACGCCACGCGGCGGTGCCGGCGTTCTCGAGCTCGACGTCCGCGTGCGCGTGCGCGCCGGCGCGCACGGGAGCGATGCTCTGCAGCGTCCAGCGGGCGGCGAGCGGGCCGGGCACGGCGGGCTAGTCTAGGTCGCATGGACCCCCTCCTCGTCCGTGCGGCGCGCCGCGAGCCCGTCGAGCGGACGCCGGTGTGGTTCATGCGGCAGGCGGGGCGGTCGCTGCCGGAGTACCGCGCGATCCGCGAGCGGCACACGCTGTTCGAGGTCTGCGAGCAGCCGGAGCTGTGCGCGGAGGTGACGCTCCAGCCGGTGCGGCGCCACGGCGTCGACGCGGCGGTGATGTTCGCGGACATCATGACCCCCGTCCTCGCGATGGGGATCGAGGTGGAGCTCGTCGACGGCGTCGGCCCGGTCGTCCGCGAGCCGATCCGCACCGCCGCGGACGTGGAGCGGCTTCGCCCGGGCGAGCCGGACGAGGCGCTCCTGGAGGCGGTGCGGCTCGTGCGCGCCGAGCTGGGCGAGGACCGAGCCCTGGTCGGGTTCTGCGGCGGCCCGTTCACGGTCGCCGGCTACCTCGTCGAGGGGCGGCCCAGCCGCGATCACGTGCGCGTGAAGGAGCTGATGTACCGCGAGCCCCGCGTCTGGCACGCGCTCGCGGAGCGGCTCGCCGACGGCTTCGCCCGCTACGTGGCCGCGCAGGCGGCCGCCGGAGCGGACGTGATCCAGCTGTTCGACTCGTGGGCCGGCGCCCTCTCCCCCGGCGACTACGAGGAGTTCGTGGCGCCGTACTCCGCCCGGATCCTCGGAGCCGTCGACGTGCCCACGATCCACTTCGGAACCGGCACGGCGACGCTGCTGCGCGCGATGACCGCGGCCGGCGGCGACGTGATCGGCCTCGACTGGCGCGTCCCCCTCGACCGCGGCTGGGACGAGGTGGGGGAGGACAGGGGCGTGCAGGGGAACCTCGACCCCGCTGTCCTGCTCGCGCCGTGGGAGCGGGTCGAATCGGCGGCGCGCGACGTGCTCGACCGCGCCGGGGGCCGTCCGGGCCACATCTTCAACCTCGGGCACGGGGTGCTCCCGGCCACCGATCCGTCGGTGCTCGGCCGGCTCGTCGAGCTCGTCCAGGAGGCCGGCGTGGAGGCGCGCGTGTGAGCGGCGGCGACGCGGTCGTGCTGATGGCGTACGGGTCGCCCGAGCGGCTCGAGGATGTGCCCTCGTACTACGCGGACATCCGCGGCGGGCGCCCGATCCGGCCCGAGCTGCTGGACGACCTCGTGGCGCGCTACCGGGCGCTCGGGATCGAGCAGGGCTCGCCGCTGAACGCGATCACGGAGGAGACGCGGGCGCGGCTGGAGCGGGAGCTCGACCTGCCCGTCTTCACGGGGATGCGCCACTGGACGCCGCGGATCGCCACGGCGGCGGAGCAGGCGCTCGCCGCCGGCGCGGGCCGGATCGTGGGGCTCGTGCTCGCCCCTCACTGGTCGCGCCTCTCGATCGGCAAGTACCGAGCGCTGCTGGAGGGGGCCGTCGGCGACCGCGCAGAGCTCGTGTTCGTCGAGCGCTGGGGCGCGGAGCCGGGCTTCGTCGAGCTGCTGGCCGACCGCGTGCGCGGGCACGACCGCCACGTGGTCTTCACCGCGCACTCGCTGCCGGCGCGGATCCTGGCCGAGGGCGACCCCTACCGCGACGAGCTGCTGGAGACGGCCGGGCTCGTGGCGGAACGCGCGGGGGTCGACGACTGGTCGTTCTCGTTCCAGAGCGAGTCGCCGACGGGCGAGCCGTGGCTCGGCCCCGACCTCCTCGACCACCTCGACTCGCTTGCCGGCCTCGGCGTCGAGCGCGTGCTCGTCTGCCCGGTCGGCTTCGTCGCCGACCACCTCGAGATCCGGTGGGACATCGACACCGAGGCGCAGGAGCGGGCTCGGGAGCTCGGCCTCGACCTCGAGCGGATCGAGATGCCGAACGCCGACCCGGCGTTCGTGCGCGCGCTCGCGGAGATCGTCCGGCGGGCGCTCGGAGTACCGTCCGTGGCATGAGGCCCGGCGCGATCCGCGCGGAAGCGGTCTCCCGCCGCTTCCGGGTCCACCCGCACGAGGTGCGCACGCTGAAGGAGCTCCTGCTCTCGCCGGCGCGAGGGCGCGCGACGGACGTGTGGGCGCTGCGCGACGTCACGTTCGCAGTCGAGCCGGGCGAGGCCGTCGGTCTCGTCGGACGGAACGGCTCGGGCAAGACGACGCTGCTGAAGCTCGTCTCCGGGATCCTGAAGCCGACGGCGGGGAGCCTCGGCGTCGGCGGTCGGGTCGGGTCGCTGCTCGAGCTCGGGGCCGGCTTCCACCCCGATTTCACCGGGCGCGAGAACGTGTTCCTGAACGGCGCCATCCACGGCCTCACGCGCACGCAGGTGCGGGAGCGGATGGACGAGATCGTCGCGTTCGCGGAGCTCGAGGACGCGATCGACCTGCCGGTGCGCACGTACTCGTCCGGGATGTACATGCGCCTCGGCTTCGCGATCGCGGCGCACGTCGAGGCGGACCTGCTGCTGCTCGACGAGGTGTTCGCGGTCGGCGACGAGGCCTTCCAGCGCCGGTGCTTCGGGAAGATCTTCGAGTTCAAGCAGCGCGGAGGGACGATCGTGTTCGTCTCGCACGACGCCTCCGCGGTCGAGCGCCTCTGCGACCGGGCGATCCTGCTGCGGCAGGGGCGGCTCGAGTTCGACGGCGTGACGCACGACGCGATCGTGCGCTACCACCGGATGCTGGCCGAGGAGGAGGATCCGGCCGAGCGCGGCGCCGGGCTGAGGGAGTGGGGCAGCGGCGAGGCTCGCGTCGAGGCGGTGGAGCTGCTCGGCTCGGGCGCGGAGCCGCGGTCGCAGTTCCTCTCCGGCGAGGGCGCGACGCTTCGCGTGCGGCTGGCGGGCGAGCACGGGTTGCCGCCCCCGCGCCTCGGATGGGAGCTGCGCGGCGAAGGCGGGATCCTGCTCGCGGCAGGCGTCGTCGACACCGACGTGCACGGCTGGGACGGGGACGCCCCGCTCGCGCTCCGCTTCGACCTCGAGCGCCTGCCGCTCGCCGACGGGCGGTTCACGATCCGGCTCGCGCTGACCGATCCCGCGACGGGCCGGCTCTACCACCAGCTCGACGAGGCGGCGTCGCTGCTCGTCTACCCGGACGGCGACGAGCGCGGGCTCGTCCGGCTCGAGGGACGCTGGGCGCGGGAGGAATCGGGCGCCGCCGCCGAACTGGGGACCAGATGAGCGTCGGTCGCCTTCGGCACCCT
>DATHTC010000004.1:0-2999 GCA_035463735.1 Gaiellaceae bacterium
CCGCGGCCCGAGACGCAGGCGATCCGCTTCCACGTACCCACCGTCGCGAAGGCGTTCATGCGGCCGTGGAAGGCGATCTTCCGCGAGGGGCGGGTCGAGCACGCGCTCAAGGAGCTCTGCCGCGTCTACGTCTCGAAGACGATCGCCTGCGACTACTGAGGGTCGCAGCGGTCTCTCCGGGGCGGAGAGCAGGGACTGACCGAGGCGGACTACGACGAGCTCCTCGAGTTCGAGCAGTCCGACCGCTTCAGCGAGCGGCAGAAGGCCGCCCTCCTCTACACGAGCATGCTCGTCTGGAACCCCGAGGGCGCCGACGAGGCCGTGTGGGCTCGGCTCCGGGAGCACTTCGACGATGCGGAGATCGTCGAGCTCGGCCAGTTCGTCCAGCTCACCTTCGGCCAGCAGCGAGTGATCAAGACGTGGGGCGTCGGCCACGGCGAGCTGCTCGCCGACACGGCCGGTGGGCTCGCACCCGCGAAGGCGGAGGCGTAGATGGCCCAGCACCTCCCCGGCACCGCCGACGAGGTTCGCGCGCTCGTCCCGGCGGCGCAGGAGTCCTACGCCTACCTTCGGGACGAGGTGCTGCGGGCCGGGATCGTCGACAGAGCGCTGAAGGAGCTCTGCTTCCGCTACCTCGCTGACGACCCGGAGGCGACCGACCTCGCGGGCTTCGACGGCCGCGAGCTGGCCGCGCTCGAGTGGGCGCGCGCGATCGCATGGGATTCCTCGCTCGCGGACGACGCGCTCTGGGAGCGGCTGCACGGGCTCTTCAGCGAGCCGGAGCTCGTCGAGCTCGGCTGCGCGATCGGGTTCGAGCTCGGGCAGCAGCACTGGCGCCGCACGGTCGGCCTGCCCGCGCGCGACTAGCGTCACGCCCCTCCCTCCCGCGCCAGCAGCCGCCCGGCGTTCCCGCCCAGGATCGCCGCCTCCTGCGCGGGCGGAAGCCCGAGCTCGCGGACGGCGTCGGCGGGGCGGGTCAGCCCCATGTCGAAGGGGTAGTCCGACCCGAGCAGCACGCGCTCGTGTCCGGCGAACTCGACGACCGCGCGAAGCAGCGTCGCGTCGTGCGTGACGGTGTCGTAGAGGAAGCGCCGCAGGGAGTCCTCCGGCGACTCCGTCAGCCGCGCCCGCGCCTGCGGCTGGAAGGTGTGGGAGTGGCGCAGCCGCCCGCGCAGCGCGAGCACGGCGCCGCCGCCGTGGGCGAGCAGCACCGTCAGCCGCGGGTGCCGTTCGAGGACGCCCGCCATCGTCATGTGCGCTGCCGCGATCGCCGTCTCCAGCGGGTTCCCGACCGTGTTCCAGAGGTAGTAGTCCTGCAGCGCGGGCACCGAGAGCCCGCGCGTGGTCGGGTGCACGAAGACGAACGCCCCGGTCTCCTCGGCGGCGGCCCAGGCATCGGCGAAGGCGTCGTCCCCGAGGTGCCTGTCCCCCACGCTCGCCGGGACCTCCACGCCGCGCAGCCGCCCGTCGCGCATCAGCTCGACGAGCCCGTCGGGGCTCTCCAGGTCGACGGTGCCGAGGACGTCGACGCGCGGGCCAGCCATCGCCGCGAGCGCCTCGTTCTGCCGCCGGGGGTCGCGGCCCAGCAGGTTCACCCACGGACACAGCAGCACCCGGTCGACGCCCGCCGCGTCCTGCTCCTCGAGGATCCGGCCGAGGTCGACGAACTCGCGGACCGCGGAGCGGATCCGCCGCCCGTCGAGCTCCACCACCTGCCCTTCCTCGTCCCACCATGTCTCCGCGCCGACCCCGGGGACGATCACGTGCGCGTGCGCGTCCACGACGACGCTCATGCCGCCACCACCAGCACGAGCGAGCCGACGACGACGAGGGTCGCGCCCAGCCACAGCCGGAGGTCGACCCGCTCCACGTGCCGACCCATCAGCAGCGGCGAGAGCAGCATCACGACGGGCACCGACAGGAGCCCGAGCGCGAGCACCACGGCGACGTCCGCGAGCTCGAGCGCCTCCCACCGCGCCCACACCGACAGTCCGACGAGCAGCCCGGCCGCGAGCTTGAACGAGAAGGCGTCCCAGCGGAGCGGGCGCGGCGCCGCCGGGCGCGGCCGGAACGGGAGGAAGAGCGCGTACGCCGCGAGCGCCACCGCCATCCCCAGCGTGAGCCCCGCGAGCGGGGACTCGAGCCCCTCCAGGCCCTCCTTGATCAGGACGGGGCTGACGGCCCACGCGACCGCGGTGGCGAGGCCCGGCGCCGCGTCCCGCCAGGAGATCCCCCACCCGGTCTCTGTCACCCGCTCGAGCGAGATCACGAGCGCCCCTGCGACGACGAGCGCGATCCCGAGCCACGCCACGAGCCGCGGCAGCTCGTGGATCGCCACGACGGCGATCGCGGCGCCCCAGACGGGGTTCGTGGCGATCAGCGGGCTCGTGCGCGCGGCTCCGATCCGCATCTGGCTCATGTTCAGGAGCGTCCAGCCGACGAAGAAGTGGACGATCCCCGCGAGGGCGAAGAGCACGACGCCGCGCGCTGTCGCCGACTCGAAGGAATCCCGCGCACCGCCCGTGGCCGCGGTGGCGACGACGAGCACCCCGAGGGCGACGACGAGCTGGAGGAACGTCGCCAGGTACGCGTCACCCATGCCGCCCACGGCGCGGCGGTTCAGCGTCTGGAACGCACCGAAGCCGACGCCGGCGACGGCGGCGAGGACGGGCCCCGTCACCCGTGGGCTACCCCGGGGCTCCCGCGCCGCCGTTCCGGGCGGCGGCCGTGGCCTCGCCCGCGCCCGCCGAGCCGCCGAAGAAGAGGTCGGCCATCTCCGGGTTCGCGAGCACCGCGTCGGCGGGCCCGTCGAGGAGGACGCGACCGCTCTCCATCACCACCCCGTGGGTCGCGAGCCGCAGCCCGAAGCGCACGTTCTGCTCCACGAGGAGGACGGTCGTGCCGCCGCCGCGCAGGAGCTCGATCGACGACGACACGTGCTTCAGCGCCTTGGGGTCGAGACCGAGCGAGGGCTCGTCGAGGAGCACGAGCAGCGGGTC
>DATHTC010000005.1:0-9052 GCA_035463735.1 Gaiellaceae bacterium
CTTGCCCGACTGACGGGGAGGGACTATGGATGGAGGGACGGTGGTGAGCGTCGACCCTGCGGCGAACGAGTTTCGCGTACTCGGCCCGGTCGAGGCGGTCGCGAACGGGAGGCTCCTCCGCCTCGGCGGACGCAGGCAGCGCGCGCTCCTCGCGCTGCTCGTGCTCGCGAACGGGCGGACGATCTCAGCCGACCGGCTCGCCGATCAGCTGTGGAACGGGAGCCCGCCCGGCGGCGCCGCAACGACGCTGCGGTCGTACGTCTCGCGCCTGCGGACGGCGCTCGGCGACGCGGCGGTCGTCTCCCGTGCGGCCGGCTACGGGCTGAACGCCGACCCGTCGCAGCTCGACGTCCACCGCTTCGAGCAGCTGCTGCGACAGGGTCGGGAGGCGCTGGAGCGCGGCGCCCACGGGCTCGCCGAGGACCGCCTCCGCGCGGCACTCGAGCTCTGGCGCGGGCCCGCGCTCGCCGACGTCTCCGAGGAGGGCGTGCTCGCGCTCGAGGCGGCCCGGCTGGACGAGCTCCGCCTGGTCTGCCTGGAGGCACGCCTGGAAGCAGCGCTCGCGCTCGGTCGCCACGCCGAGCTCGTTCCCGAGCTCGAACGGCTCGTCGAGGCGGAGCCGCTCCGCGAGCACCTCTGGCGTCAGCTCGTGCTCGCGCTCTACCGGGCGGGCCGCCAGGCCGACGCGCTCGCCGCCTACCGCCGCGCGCACGAGCTCCTCGTCGAGGAGCTCGGGCTCGAGCCGAGCGCGGCGCTGCGGGAGCTGGAGCGTGCGGTCCTCCGTCACGAGGTCGGCGAGGCCGCTCCCCTCGAGGAGCGGCACAACCTCCCGTCACCGGCCACCAGCTTCGTCGGCCGTGAGGCCGAGCTCGCGGAGCTCGAGCGCCTGCTCCACGACAACCGGCTCGTCACCCTGACCGGCATGGGCGGCTGCGGCAAGACGCGGCTCGCGCTGGAGGTCGCTGCGCGCCAGACCCGGGCCTGGGCGGACGGCGTGTGGCTCGTCGACCTGACCGCGTTGTCTGATCCCGGGCTCGTCGACGGCGCCGTGGCGGCGACCCTCGGCACCGCCGAGCGACCGGAGCTCCCCGCGCGCGAGGCGCTGATCGCCCACCTCCGCCGCTCGGAGCTGCTGCTCGTGATCGACAACTGTGAGCACCTCGTGAGCGCGTGCGCGACGCTCGCGGAGACGCTCCTCCGCGAGTGCCCGAACGTCCGGATCCTCGCGACGAGCCGCGTGCCGCTCGGATCCGCCGCGGAGTGCGACTACGCTCTCGATCCGCTCCCCGTCCCGGCGCCGACCGCGACAGAGGTCGAGATCGAGCAGTCGCCTGCGGTCCGGCTCTTCCTCGAGCGCGGTCGGGCCGTGCGCCGCGAGCTCGGCGGCTCGAGCACCGACCTCGGCGCGGTCGCGCACATCTGCCGTGAGCTCGACGGCCTCCCCCTCGCGATCGAGCTCGCCGCCGCCCGCGCGAAGTCGCTCTCGCTCGGAGACATCGCCGCTCGCCTCGGCGACCGCTTCCGCTTCCTCCGCGCGTGGCGGCGGATCGCGGACCCGCGTCACCAGACGCTCCAGGCGGCGATGGACTGGAGCTTCCAGCTCCTCGCCGAGGAGGATCGCGCGCTCCTCCGCGGGCTGTCCGCTTTCGCGGGAGGCTTCACCCTCGGGGCCGCCGCAACGGTGTGCCTCGACGGCGACGAGGACCGCGCGCAGCTGCTCCTCGGCCGCCTCGTCGACGCGTCCCTCGTTCGGGCCGAGGAGCGGCATGGCCGGATGCGGTACAGCCTCCTCGAGACGGTCCGCGAGTACGCAGCCGAACGGCTGGCCGAGACCGACGAGCTCGTCGCCGTGCGACGGTCCCACGCCTGGTACTGCGTCGGCCTCGCAGAGGCCGCTCGTCTCGAGGAGCCGGGCAGCCAGGCGGTGGACGTCGTGCAGCCCGAGCGCGGCAACATCCGTGCCGCGCTGGACTGGTGCGCCGCCGAGGATCCCGCGCTCGGGCTGCGGCTGGCGGCAGCGCTCGACGGCTTCTGGGTCGTGACCGACCCGTTCGAGGGCATGCGCCGGCTCGACGAGCTGCTCCGGGCCGCGCCGGACGCGCCGCTCGAGGTGCGCGCCCGCGCGCTCCGGGCCTACGGCAGCTCGGCGAACCCGGCGGGACGGGACGACCTCGCCGAGCGCGCGTACGCGCAGAGCCTCGACGACTTCCGCGCGATCGGAGACGACGGAGCGGCCGCCGTCCTGCTCCTTCGGCTCGGGTACTCGGCGTTCTACCGTCAGGATCGGGAGAGGGCTCGCGCGCTCGCAGAGGAGAGCCTCGCGGCGTTCTCGGCCAACGGCAACCGCGCGTGCGAGTCGCAGTCCCTCAGCCTGCTCGGCGAGATCGCGTACGAGGAGGGGGACGTCGCCGCCGGCTTCGAGCTGATGGAGGCCGGAGCCGCGCTCGCCGGGGAGGTCGGCTTCACCTGGTGGCGCGCGGGGATGCTCGGCAAGCTCGTGGACCGCGCCCTCGAGCAGGGCTCGCCGGACCGGGCTGCCGGGTTCGCGCGTGAGGCGCTCGCGCTGTCGCGCGAGCTCGGCGACCGCCTGCGGTGCGTCCGGGGCCTCGCGAGGCTCGCCGTGATCGCCGCGGAGCAGGGCGACGACGCGCGTGCCGGACGGCTCTGGGGCGCGGTGGAGGCGGAGGAGGCGCGCGGTCCCGTCGGGGCCTGGGAGAGCGAGCGTGAGCGGTTCGAGCGGCCGGTGCTCGCGCACGCCGGTCCGGCGTTCGAGCGCGGGCGGAACGAGGGACGGAGGCTGTCGCTCGACGAAGCGGTCTCCGATGCGCTCGGCCGCGGCGCCTGAGCCGCGCGTTCCGGCTGCAACACTCCTGCAACGCCCGACGTCCAGGCTCCCCTCGCGATGGAGCACGACCTCAGGGAGGCGACGGGCAGATTGGCGAGCGCCGTCGGTCGCGGCGACGCCGCAGCCGCCGCCGCTCTCTACGCCGACGACGCGAGGCTGCTCGCGCCGGCGGCGGAGCCCATCGCCGGACGGGCCGAGATCGAGGCGTACTGGCGGGCCGGGATCGCCGTCGGCGTCTCCCGGATGCAGCTCGACGCTCACGAGCTCGAGCTGGCCGGCGGCGCGGCGATCGAGACCGGCCGCTACACGGTCTGGGCCGAGGTCGACCGGGGCGGCCCCGTGGTCGACCGCGGCACCTACGTCGTGCTCCACCTGCAGCAGGCCGACGGCTCCTGGCGCCGCGCGGTCGACATCTTCGACCCGGACGGGCCCGATGCGGTCCGCCATACGTGAAAGGGGAAGTGATGCTGAGCTCTCGGAGACCCGCCTGGGTGGCGGCGACCGCGGTCGTCGCGGCGGCCGCGATCGCGTCGGTCGCAGTGGCGGTGACGAACGCGGGGGCTTCGCCGCCGGACGAGCTGCAGGCGGTCAAGGCCGCGACCGCGCGCTACCACTCGTTCGAGCAGGCGGAGCAGGCCGGCTACACGGTCGAGGGCGAGCCGTGCATCGCGTCTCCGCTCGGGACGATGGGGGTCCACGCCGTCAACCCCGCGCTCATCGCCGACCCGGCGATCGACCCGCTCCGTCCTGAGGTGCTGCTCTACCTGCCGGACGCGGACGGGAAGCTCCGCCTCGTCGGGGTGGAGTACCTGAAGGCCGACGCCGACGGGAGCCTCGCGACCGACGACGACCGGCCCTCGGTGCTGGGGCAGGCCTTCGACGGCCCGATGCCTGGCCACAACCCGACGATGCCCGTGCACTACGACCTGCACGTCTGGCTGTGGGAGGCGAACCCCGCCGGGCTGTTCGCGATGTTCAACCCGAGCATCGCCTGCCCGTAGACGGGCCCGGGAAACGACGCGGGGGGAGCCGTCCGCTCCCCCCGCGTCCCCGTGCTAGCGCGTCTGCGGGAAGCCCAGGTCGACCTTTGAGGTCGCCGGATCGGGCCAGCGGCTCGTGACGACCTTGCCACGCGTGTAGAAGTTGATCCCCTCCGGCCCGTAGATGTGCGAGTCGCCGAAGAGCGACGCCTTCCAGCCGCCGAACGAGTAGTACGCGACCGGCACCGGGATCGGCACGTTGATCCCGACCATCCCGGCCTGCACGTCGAACTGGAACTGCCGGGCGACACCGCCGTCACGGGTGAAGATCGCCGTCCCGTTGCCGTACGGGTTCTCGTTCACGAGCCGGACGGCCTCGTCGTACGTCCCCACCCGGGTGACGCCGAGCACGGGCCCGAAGATCTCGTCGTCGTACGCGCGCATCCCCGGCCGGAGGTCGTCGAGCAGGCTGACGCCGAGGAAGAAGCCGTCGCCGTCGGGTGCCGTCTCGCGGCCGTCGACGACCACGGTGCCGCCCTCCCCGGCCGTGCCCTCGATGTACGACGCAACCCGCTCCCGGTGCTCGCGCGTGACGAGCGGACCCATCTCGGAGTCGGGCTCCATCCCGTTGCCGACCTTCACCTTCGGGATCCGCTCCTTGATCGCCTCGATCAGCGGCTCCGCCACGTCGCCGACGGCGACGACCTGCGAGATCGCCATGCAGCGCTCGCCGGCCGAGCCGTACGCGGCGGAGACGGCCGCGTCGGCCGCCATCTCGATGTCGGCGTCGGGGAGGACGATCATGTGGTTCTTCGCGCCGCCGAGCGCCTGCACGCGCTTGCCGTGCTTCGTCCCGTTCTCGTAGACGTACTTCGCGATCGGCGTCGAGCCGACGAAGGACACCGACGACACGTCCGGGTGCTCGAGCAGCCGGTCGACGGCGACCTTGTCGCCCTGGATCACGTTGAAGACGCCGTCGGGGACGCCGGCCTCCTTGAGCAGCTCCGCGGTGAGCAGCGACGCGGACGGATCCTTCTCGGACGGCTTGAGCACGAACGTGTTCCCGCACGCGAGCGCGGGAGCCCACATCCACATGGGCACCATCGCGGGGAAGTTGAACGGGGTGATGCCCACCGCCACGCCGAGCGGCTGCCGGATCGAGTAGACGTCGATGCCGGTCGAGGCCTGCTCGGAGAAGCCGCCCTTCAGCAGCTCGGGGATGCCGCAGCAGTACTCGATCACCTCGAGCCCGCGCTGCACCTCGCCGAGCGCGTCCGAGAGCACCTTCCCGTGCTCGGCGGTGAGGATCCGTGCGAGCTCCTCGCGGCGTGCGTAGACGAGCTCGCGGATGCGGAACATCGTCTCGGTGCGGCGCGAGAGGGAGAGCGCGCGCCAGGCCGGGAACGCCTCCTTCGCGGTGGCGACCGCGCGGTCGATCTCCTCCACCGAGGCGAAGTCGACGGCGCCGGTCTGCACGCCGAGCGCGGGGTTGTAGACGGGGCCGCTGCGACCGGACTCGCCCGGCACGATCCGGCCCCCGATCCAGTGGCTGATGCGGGCGATCTCGCCCTCGGCCCGCCCGGTCGGGGCCTCTGCGACTTCGGTCATTTCGCGCCTCCTGTCGGTCACGGGGAGCGTAGCGCCTCCCCGCGCCTTCCCTCGAAACAGCGATATCGCGCACCGGGGGACGGCCCTACGCTGCGACGAGACCCGCAAGCCCGCAGGGGAGCTCCGTGTCAGCACGCCGTCTCGTTCGCCCGCTCCGAGGAACCGCCGCCGCCGTGGTCGCGGCGCTCCTGCTCGCGCCGGGCTGGACGCCGGCCGCAGGCGCCCCCGGGGACGGCCCCGCCGAGCTGATCGTCGGCTTCCGGGCCGGCGTCACCGCCGCGCAGCAGGAGCAGGCCCTGCGCGCGGTCGGCGCCGCCGAGGGTCGCAGGTTCGCCCGCATCCGCGCCCGCCTCGTCACGGTCCCACGTGCGGGCGCGGCTCTGCGGGCGTTGGAACGAAACCCGCACGTCCGCTACGTCGAGCCGAACGGCCGCGTGTCGATCGCCGACCACGGCGGCACGCCGAACGACGCGCGCTTCCACGAGCTCTGGGGGCTGCGCAACTTCGGCCAGACGGTGGGGTGGCTCCCCGGGACGCCCGACGCAGACGTCGACGCGCCCGAGGCGTGGCAGGTGTCGACGGGGGCGGGCGTCGTCGTCGCGGTGGTCGACACGGGCGTCGACCTCTCGCACCCGGACCTGGCGGCGAACCTGTGGACGAACCCGGGCGAGGTCGCAGGCAACGGCCGCGACGACGACGGCAACGGCTACGTCGACGACGTGCACGGGTGGGACTTCGCGCAGGACGACGCCGTCCCGCTCGACGGGCACGGGCACGGGACGCACGTCGCGGGCACGGTCGCCGCCGTCGCCGGCAACGGCGTCGGCGTCGCGGGCGTGGCGCCGCAGTCGAGGGTGATGGCGCTGCGGATGATGGGCGCCGACGGCTCGGGCACCGTCGCAGACGCCGTCGAGGCGCTCCTGTACGCCGCCGAGAACGGCGCCGACGTCTCGAACAACTCGTGGGGGGACGCGGAGAACTCGCAGGCGGTCGCGGACGCGGTCGCCGTCGCCGACGCCGAGGGCGTGCTCGTCGTCGCGGCCGCCGGGAACAGCTCGAGCGACAACGACGCGACGCCGCACTACCCCTCGGGCGTCGAGGCGCCGAACGTCCTCTCGGTCGCGGCGACCGACAACCGCGACGGCCTCGCCTGGTTCTCGAACGTCGGCGCACGGACGGTCGACCTCGGCGCCCCGGGCGCGGCGATCCTGTCCACGTGGCCCGGAGGCGGCTACCAGGCCCTCGACGGCACGTCGATGGCGACGCCGCACGTGTCGGGCGCCGCGGCGCTCGCGAAGGCGGCCTTTCCGGGCGCGTCCGCGCTCGGGCTGAAGGCCCTCCTGCTGCGGAGCGTCGACCCGCTCGCGTCGCTCGCCGGAAGGACCGCGACCGGCGGGCGCCTGAACGCCGACGATGCCGCGCGCTGCACGTCGCCGCAGGTCTGGCTGGAGGAGCCCGGCGCCGGGTTCGGGCTCGCCGTCGGCGAGACGGCTCCGCTGCGCGTGCTCGCCGCCCGCTGCGGCGACCCGTCCGGCGTCACCGTCTCGGCGTCGGTCAACGGCGCCGCGGTGCCGCTCACCGCCCGCGGCGACGGTCTGTACACCGGCTCCGTCACGGCCACGGCGGCCGGCGCGCTCGCCGTCACCGTCACCGCCTCGGCGGCCGGCGCGAGCGACTCGCGCACCGTCACCGGCTTCGTCGACGCGACGGTCGACGCCGTCTTCGGCGGCCCACCGGTCACCGTGACGACGACCGCCGCCGGGCAGAACGCGAAGGTGCGCTTCGCCGGGACCGCAGGCCGCGTGCTCGCGCTGCGCGCGTCGTCCGTGACGATGTCCAGCGCGAAGCTGACGCTGGTCGCGCCGGACGGGTCGACGCTCGTCCGGGACGCCTACGTGTTCGCCAGCGGGACGTTCCTCGAGCCGGGCGCCCTTCCCGCGAGCGGCGACTACTGGCTGACGGTCGACCCGCAGGGGACGACGACGGGCTCCATGACGCTCACGCTGTACGACGTGCCGCCGGACGCGACGGCGACGGCCCAGGTCGGAGGGCCCGCCGTCTCGGTCGCCACGACTGTGCCCGGGCAGAACGGCCGCGTCACGTTCGCCGGGGCGGCGGGCCGGCGGCTCAGCGTGAAGCTGGCGCCGGGCACGCTCGTGGCGGCATACGTGTCGCTTCTCGCACCCGACGGGTCGCGCCTCGGCGCACCGGCGTACGTCGGCGCGCGCGGCGGCTTCCTCGAGCCGGTCGCGTTGCCGGCGACCGGCACGTACACGGTGCTCGTCGACCCGACGAGTACCTACACCGGCTCGATGGGAGTGACGCTGTACGACGTGCCCGCGGACGCGACGGCGACGGCCGTGCCCGGCGGGGCCGCCGCCACCGTGACGACGACCGTCCCCGGCCAGAACGCGAAGGTCTCCTTCGACGGCGTCGCCGGGACGAACCTGAGCGTGAAGCTCTCGGGCGTGACGATGACGTCGGCCCGCGCGACCGTCTTCGCGCCCGACGGATCGACCTTCGTCGGGCCGGTCTACGTGAGCACGAGCGGCGGCTTCGTCGAGCCGACGCAGCTGCCGGCGACCGGGCGCTACACGATCCTCCTCGACCCGCTCGCGGAGGCCACGGGCTCGGCGTCGGTGACGCTGTACCTCGTCCCGCCCGACGTGACCGCCACGGGAACGCCCGGGGGAGCCGCCGTCCGAGTGACCACCACCGCGCCCGGCCAGAACGCGTCCGTGACGATGCACGGCACGGCCGGGGCGGTGCTCGCGCTCAGGGTCACCGACGTGACGATGACGAGCGCGACCCTGCGGCTCGTCGCTCCCGACGGCACGACCGTCGTCCCCACGACCTACGCCTTCTCGGGCGGGACGTTCGTCGAGCCGAGGACGCTGCCGGCGACCGGCCAGTACCGGCTGCTCGTCGACCCGCTGGCGGCGAACGTCGGCTCGCTCAGCGTGACCTTCCTCGAGGTGCCGCCGGACGCGAGCGCCGTCGCCGAGGTCGGCGGACCGTCAGTGGCGCTCGCGGTGACCGTGCCGGGCCAGGGCGCACGGGTGACGTTCGCGGCCACCGCCGGCCGTGCGGTCACGGTCGCGCTGACCGGCGTCACCGTCGCGATGTCGACGGCCACCGTCCGCGCGCCCAACGGCACGACGGCCGTGGGGACGCAGTACGTGTTCACGTCCGGGAAGACGTTCTCGTTCACGCCGGCGCAGTCGGGGACGTACACGCTCGCCCTCGACCCGCTGTCGACGTACACGGGCGCCTACACCGTCACGCTCCGCTGACCCGGCCGCTCCGGCCGGGTCTGGGGACTGTCCCCGGCCATGGAGGGAGGGGGCATGGGGGAACCGCCAGGTTCCCCCGAGAAACGACGCGCGGGATCGCAGCCCGGCGCAGCCGGGCGCATCCCGCCCGTCGAACCACGTCGCTCCCCCGTGAGACGGCGTCGCGGCCGGAGCGCCCGCCCCGGCAGGGGCGCGCGCGGAGGCCAGATATACGCCCTCTTGGTCAGCCTACGAACACGACGCCGTGGAGGCCGAAGCGCGGTTCACCCGCGCGAGAGGCCAAGACGACGCCCCACCAAAGCGACGCGGTGAAGGAGGGGCGCACG
>DATHTC010000006.1:0-3257 GCA_035463735.1 Gaiellaceae bacterium
CACTGCACCGGGATGCGACGGTCGACGAGGTTGCGGTCGCCTGCGACCTCCACCCGCTCGAGGTGCTCGAGCAGCGTGGGTCCCTCGTACCAGGGCGCGGCGCCGTTCCGGTCGACCACGAAGTCGCCGTGCAGGGCCGACACGGGGAAGACGTGCAGGTCCTCGACGCCGACGCGGTCGGCGAGCGCGCGCAGCTCCGCCTCGATCTCGTCGAAGCGGTCCTGGTCCCAGCCGACGAGGTCCATCTTGTTCACCGCCACCGCCACGTGGCGGACGCCGAGCATGGCGACGATCGCGGCGTGCCGGCGCGTCTGCTCGACGACGCCGCGCCGTGCGTCGACGAGGATCAGCGCCAGGTCCGCGGTGGACGCGCCGGTGACCATGTTCCGCGTGTACTGGACGTGCCCCGGCGCGTCCGCGAGCTGGAACCGCCGCCGCGCCGTGACGAAGGAGCGGTAGGCGACGTCGATGGTGATCCCCTGCTCGCGCTCGGCGCGGAGGCCGTCGGTGAGCAAGGCGAGGTTCACGTAGCCGTCGCCGCGCCGGCGGGACGTCTCCTCGATGTGCTCGAGCTGGTCGGCGAGGATCTGCTTCGTGTCGTAGAGGAGCCGCCCGATCAGCGTGGACTTGCCGTCGTCGACGGAGCCGCAGGTCACGAGCCGCAGCAGCTCCGACCGCAGCATCTGCTCAGAAGTAGCCAACGCGCTTCCTGTCCTCCATCGCGGCCTCGCTGAAGCGGTCGTCCGCCCGCGTCTCGCCCCGCTCCGTCACGTTCGTCGCCGCGATCTCGGCGACGACCTCCTCGAGCGTCGCGGCCGCCGAGGCGACCCCACCCGTGCAGGTCATGTCGCCGACGGTGCGGAAGCGGACGGAGACGGTGAACGGCTCCTCGTCCGGCAGCCGCTCGACGTGCTCCGAGACGGCGTACAGCATCCCGTCGCGGCGGAAGACCGCGCGCTCGTGGGCGAAATAGATCGAGGGCAGCTCGAGCTCCTCGCGGGCCACGTACTGCCACACGTCGAGCTCGGTCCAGTTCGAGATCGGGAACACGCGCACGTGCTCGCCCTTGCGGACACGCGCGTTGTAGAGGTCCCACAGCTCGGGCCGCTGGTCGCGGGGGTTCCACTGCCCGAAGTCGTCGCGGAACGAGAAGACCCGCTCCTTCGCCCGGGCGCGCTCCTCGTCGCGGCGCGCGCCGCCGATCGCGGCGTCGAAGCCGTGCTCCTCGATCGCGTCGAGCAGCGTCGTGGTCTGCAGGCGGTTCCGCGACGCCCGGGGGCCCGTCTCGTCGGCCACGCGACCGCGGTCGATCGACTCCTGGACGGACGCCACGATCAGGTGCTCGTCGAGCTCGCGGAGCCGCCGGTCGCGGAACTCGATCACCTCCGGGAAGTTGTGGCCCGTGTCGACGTGCAGGACCGGGAACGGGAACCGCCCCGGGCGGAACGACTTCTCCGCGAGCCGGAGCAGGACGATCGAGTCCTTGCCGCCGGAGAAGAGCAGCACCGGCCGCTCCAGCTCGGCGGCCACCTCGCGGAAGACGTGGACGGCCTCGGCCTCGAGCTCGTCGAGGTGCGACAGGGTCGGCGCGAGCATCGTCATACGGGCACCGCCGCCAGGTGCGCGAGGACCTCTCGCGCCGACTCCTCGGGCGTTCGGCCCTCCGTCTCGAGCCGCAGCTCGGGCGACTCGGGCTCCTCGTACGGGTCGGAGACGCCGGTGAACGACGGGAGCTCGCCGCTGAGCGCCTTCTCGTACAGCCCCTTCACGTCGCGGCGCGCGCACTCCTCGACGGACGTCGCGACGTGCGCCTCGACGAACGGCGCGAACTCCTCCACCATCGCCCGCGCCCGCGCCCGTGCCTCCGCGTACGGCGAGATCGCCGAGACGATCACGGTCGCCCCGTGCCGCGCCAGCCGGGCTGCCACCCAGCCGATGCGCTCGATGTTCGCGTCGCGGTCGTCCTTCGAGAACCCGAGGCCACGGGAGAGGTGCTCGCGCACCACGTCGCCGTCGAGGTACTCGACGAGCCGGCCGTCGCGTTCGAGCTCGCGGCCGACGAGGTGCGCGATCGTCGACTTGCCCGCGCCGGAGAGGCCGGTGAACCAGACCACGATCCCGTCAGCCACCGATCTCCCTCCCCGGCCGCCCGTCGCCGTGGATCCCGCACTCGAGCTTCGACGACCCGGCCCAGCGGCCGGACCGCTCGTCGTCGCCCGGCGCGACGGCACGTGTGCAGGGGACGCAGCCGATCGACGGGTACCCCTGCGCGTGCAGCGCGTTGACCGGGATCTCGTTCACGACCGCGTAGGCGTCGACCCGCTTCGCGTCCCAGTCGACGAGCGGCTGCACCTTCCACACGCCGTACCGCTCCGACCACTCGAGCTTGCGGGCGCCGGCGCGGGTCGGCGACTGCTCGCGCCGGATGCCGGTGATCCAGGCGTCGTAGCCCGCGAGCGCGCGCTCCAGCGGCCGCACCTTGCGGATCCCGCAGCAGGCGTCGGGGTCGGTCTCCCACAGCCGGTCCGGCGGGTCGACCGGCCGCACCGAGCGCAGCCGCAGGCCGTAGCGCTCGACGAGCGCGTCGCGCGTCGCGTACGTCTCGGGGAAGAGGACGAGCGTGTCGAGCTCGATCACGTCGACGTCGAGCCCGAGCTCCGAGACCATGTGCACGAGCACCGACGACTGGCGCTGCCACGAGCAGGTCAGGCAGAGGCCGTCGCCGAACTCGTCGGACGCCCAGCGGAGGACGTCCTCCGCCGTCATCGCCTCGAAGTCGAGGTCGGGGAGCGGAGGCGCGGTCGCCACGGGCCTTACCCGCCCCCCTGGAGCGACGTCGCAGGCGTGGGCGCCGTGACCTCGCCGCCGAGCAGGATCTCCCTGAGCGTGTCGCCGCGCAGCCCGAGCCGCAGCGTCTCGAGCGGGATCACCTCGTCGGGCGGGATGTTCCCGAGGTTCACCTCCGGGCCGAAGTGCTTGACGAACCACGCCTGCGAGGCCTTCGTCGGCGCCTCCCAGATCAGGTCGTGGAAGTCGAGCGAGTGCTCGATCTCGTCGACCAGCCCCGTGCGCAGCTCGCCGGTGGGCCGGTAGATGCCGGCCGTGCCCCCCTCGCGGCCCTCCGCAATCACCTTCCAGGCGCCGGCGTCGAGCTCCTCACGCATCCACTCGACCCAGAGGTACGGCGCGATGTTGACCTCGGCGTCCTTCGAGCCCACTTCGGAGAGCACGGTGAAGTCGCGGGCGAAGTCCTCGAT
>DATHTC010000007.1:0-1784 GCA_035463735.1 Gaiellaceae bacterium
GACGCCCGGGGCTAGACGGCCGGCCCTCCCGCCTCGCCGAGGCGAGCGCCCGTCCGTGCGCTCCGGCGCGTGGAGCTCACGAGCGCGGCGGCGACCGCGACCGGGAGCGCGAGGATGCCGACGACGGCGAGAGCGACCTCCGCGGCCTCCCCCTCGACGCCGACGAGGTCGACCGGGAGGAAGATGACGCCGAAGAGCACGGCGCCGCCAAAGAGGAACGTCCTCAGCTGCCTCCGCGTCCGGCCCGTCGAGCGGCGGAACCGCACGGTCACCGCCGCTGCCGAGCCGATCGCCGCCAACAGGAGCAGGGCGAGGCCGAGCAGCGCGAGGGCGTCCGCAACGCCGGCCGCGCCGCCGATCCCCAACGGGTTCTCGCCCGAGTTCGTGACGTCCTCGTCGACGGGCCCAGGCCGAATCGCCATCGACGTCGCGGCGAGGACGATCGACGCCACCGCGGCGGCGCCGACGAGCCACCACCGCCGGGTGGGAGGGCGACCGGTGGGGTAGAGGAGCGGGACGAGCGTCACGGCGAGCACGAGCGCCGGCACGAAGAACACGTCGCTCGCGAGCGAGAGCAGTTGCGGCGCCGGCAGCGCACCCGGGTGCGTGAACGTCCCGTACGTCGCGTAGCTCCCGGCGAAGATGCTGGCCTCGAAGCAGACGCCGACGGCGGAGAACGCCCACGCGAACAGGTTCCGAGGATCCCGCGAAACAAGGAGCGCCCCGACGAGCGGGAACGCCAGGTAGAGGATCGCGTCGACAACGTCCTCGGCCGTCGCGACCTCGAGGCCCGGGACGCCCGTGGGCGCGTCGCGCACGAGGAGCCCGGCCGCGAGGACGAGCGCGCCGGCGATCGCGGTGAGCGTCCAGGCCACGCGGGCCGCCCATGCCGTCTGCTTCGTCACTGTCGCCTCCTCGAGCGGGGATCGTTGACGCGCCTCACGCTAGGCGGGTCGCCGTCGCACGGCATCGGCCGGAAAGCGCGGGCTGCATCGGCCTCGAAGCTGATTCGAGGAGCGTCGGATCCACCTTCGCGCCGATGCGGCGGCGGAGGCACTGCGGTACGTTCGCGGGGTGCCGCGCCGGCTTCCGTCCTCCGTCCCGCGCGGCGATCTCGCGCTCGCGGGCGGGGTCGCCCTCCTTGCGCTCGGCGAGGCCTCCTGGCCCGGCGGGCTCGTGGGCACCGGGCCTGTGGAGGGATCGCGCCCCGTCCTCGTCATCACGGGGCTGGCGATCACGCTGCCGCTCGCACTGCGGCGCAGGTTCCCGCTGGCGACGCTCCTCGTCGTCTTCCTCGCCGCTGCGGTCCAGGACCTCCTGACGGCTCCGACCGACGGCCTCTCGACCGTCATCGCGTACCTGGTCGCCTCGTACTCGTGCGGCGTGTACGCCGACCGCCCGCGCAACTGGGTCGGGCTCGGCGCCGCCGTGACGCTCACGGCGCTGACGGTGACGGATCCGGGTGACCTCGCCTTCGCCGTCGTGCTCGTCGTCGCCGCCTGGGGGGCTGGCCGGCTCGTCCGTCGCGAGCAGCTTCTCCTCGCCGCACTCGCACGGGAGCAGGAGGCGCTCGCGCGCGCCGCGGCCGCCGACGAGCGGGCACGGCTCGCGCGTGAGCTCCACGACGTCGTCGCCCACGGCGTGAGCACGATCGTCGTCCAGGCCGAGGCCGGCGAGGCGCTCCTCGCGCGCGACCCCGACCGGGCGCGGGAGGCGTTCCAGGCGATCATGGGATCCGGTCGCGAGGCGCTCGCCGAGCTCCGCCGCATGCTGGGATTGCTGCG
>DATHTC010000008.1:0-14176 GCA_035463735.1 Gaiellaceae bacterium
AGCTCGAGGATCTGCGCCTGGATGGTGACGTCGAGCGCCGTCGTCGGCTCGTCGGCGATCAGCACCTTCGGCTCGCACGCGAGCGCCATCGCGATCATCGCCCGCTGCCGCATGCCGCCCGAGAACTGGTGCGGGTAGTCCTTGATCCGGAACTTGGCGCTCGGGATGCCGACCTGCTCGAGCAGCTCGGCCGCGCGCAGGTTGGCCGCCTTCCGCTCCATGCCGAAGTGGGTCTAGAGCGCCTCGCGGATCTGTCGTCCGACCGTCAGCACCGGGTTCAGGGAGGTCATCGGGTCCTGGAAGATCATCGCGATCTCCTTGCCGCGGATCCGCCGGAGCTCTGCGTCGTTGAGCGCGAGCAGGTCGCGCCCCTCGAACAGCGCGCGGCCGTTCGTCACGCGGCCGTTGCGGGCGAGGATGCCGAGGATGGCGAGCGACGTGACGGACTTGCCGCAGCCTGACTCCCCGACGATCCCCAGCGTCTCACCGGCGCGGATCTCGAACGTGATCCCGTTGACGGCGTGGACGAGCCCGCGGTCGGTGCCGAAGCGCACGTGCAGGTCCTCCACGCGGAGGAGCGGGTCGCCGCTCACGCGCGTCCCCTCAGCTTCGGGTCGAGCGCCTCGCGGAGCGCGTCCCCGATCAGGTTGAAGCCGAGCACCGACACGACGATGGCGAAGCCCGGCGCGAGCGCCAGGTGCGGCCCCGACTGGAAGTACCGGTTCACCCCGGAGAGCATCGTCCCCCACTCCGGCGTCGCCGGATCCTGCGGGCCGAGCCCGAGGAAGCCCAGTCCGGCCACGTCGATGATCGCCGTCGCGAGCGCGAGCGTGCCCTGCACGATCACCGGCGAGACCGCATTCGGGAGGATGTGCGAGGAGAGGATCGTCCGCCGTGGCACGCCGATCGCACGCGCCGCGAGCACGAAGTCGTTCTCCCGCTGGGCGAGCACCGAGCCACGGAGGAGGCGCGCGAAGATCGGCACGTTCACGACCCCCACGGCGACCATGATCTGCCAGAGCCCGGGCTGCAGCAGGGCGACGATCCCCACCGCCATCAGGAACCCCGGAATGGACAGCATCACGTCCATCGAGCGCATGATCACCGTGTCGACCCAGCCACCCAGGTACCCGGCGGTGGCGCCGAGCACGAGCCCGATCGAGAGGCCGACGGAGACCGAGACGACGCCGATGATCAGCGAGTACCGGGCTCCGTAGATGATGCGCGAGAGCTCGTCGCGCGCGAGCTCGTCGAGGCCGAGCCAATGCTCGCGGGACGGGCCGTCGAAGGCCTGCGAGAGCCCGAGCCCCTCGCGCGGCCCGTACGGCGCGAGCACCGGCGCCAGCAGCGCCACCAGCACGAACACCCCGACGAGCACGACCCCGACCCAGAACCCGCCGTTCCGCTTCAGGCGGCGCCAGGCGTCCGCCCACAGGCCGCCGCCGCCCTGCTCGAGCTGGACCTCACGCGCTTCGAGCTCGGCAACCGACATCTAGCTCAACCGGATCCTCGGGTTGATGAGCGCGTACGACAGGTCGACGAGCAGGTTCACGAGCACGAACACGAGCGCGAGGAACAGGATCCCGCCCTGGAGCACGGGGAAGTTCCGGTCCTCGATCGCCTGCACGAGCCAGGTGCCCATCCCGGGCCACGCGAAGACCGTCTCCGTGAGCACCGCGCCCGACAGCAGCAGCCCCACCTGGAGGCCGATGATCGTCGTCACCGGGAGCATGGCGTTCCGCAGAATGTGACGCCGGTCGACGATCCGCGGCGCGACGCCCTTCGCGCGCGCCGTCCGCACGTAGTCCTCGTTCTGGACGTCGAGCACGGCGGCGCGCGTGATGCGCGCGATGATCGCGAGCGGGATCGTCCCCAGCGCGATCGCGGGGAGGATCAGGTGCTTGATCGCATCCCACAGCGCCTCCCAGTTCGCCGTGAGGATCGCGTCCAGCACGTAGAAGTTCGTCGGGTGCTCGAGGTCGATGAGCACCGAGAGCCGGCCGACGGTCGGCAGCCACCCGAGCTGGACGGCGAAGACGTACTTCAGCAGGATCGCGAGAAAGAAGATCGGGATCGAGATCCCGATCAGCGACGCGACGAGGCTCGACTGGTCGATCCACGTGCCGTGCTTCTTCGCCGCGACGAAGCCGAGCGGGAGCCCGACCAGCACCGAGAAGAACATCGCCGCGACCGCGAGCTCGACGGTGGCCGGGAACCGCTGCTGGAGCTCCTCCACGACGGGGCGGCGCGACGTGATCGAGTCGCCGAAGTCGAAACGCGCGGTCTTCCTGACGAAGTACCAGTACTGAATGTGGACGGGCTCGTCGAGCCCGTACTGCCGCTCGATCGCCGCCACCGCCTCCGGCGTCGCACGCTCGCCGAGGAGCGACTGCGCGGGCCCTCCGGGAAGCGCCCGGATCCAGAAGAAGACGAGCAGCGACAGGCCGATCAGGATCGGCACGAGCAGAAGCAGCCGCCGGACGACGAAGCGCAGCACTCAGCGGCTCACGAGGTCACGCTGCTGCCCCGGTCGCGGGAAACGAGCCTGACGGAGACGCGGCGAGCACGGGTGCCGGCGCACGGGCGCGACCGAGGACGCAGCCATGACGCAGCTTATCGCGGGGACGGAAGGGCGCAGGCGGACGCGGCCCGGTGGCCGCGCCCGCCTGCGTGGACGACTGATCCTCGCTACTCCTCGATCGACACCGTCGCGAACGGCTCGAGCGAGACCGGGCTGGGCTGGTAGCCCGTGACGTTCGCCTGGAACGCCAGCGCCGGCTTCGTGTGCACGTAGGGCACGCCCGGCAGGAAGTCCATGATCAGCCGGTTCGCCTCCTGGTACAGCTCCTCGCGCCGCTCGAGGTCGGTCTCCGTCTCGGCGTCCGCCAGCGCCTGGTGGATCTCCGGGTTGTCGAAGCCCCAGGCCTTCTGCGGGTTCTGGAAGAACGTCCCGACGAAGTTGTCCGGGTCGCCGTAGTCGCCCGTCCAGCCGAGGAGGTAGACGGCGGCGTTGCCCTCGTCCACCGCCCCGAGGTAGTCCGGGCTCCACGGCGCGGTGCGCGGCGTGACCCTGAACCCGGCCTGCTCGAGGCTCTGCCGGAAAGCCTCGAAGTTGCGCTTCGGGTCCGGCATGTACGGGCGCGAGACGTCGCTCGGGTACCAGAACTCGATCGGCACCGGCAGCGTCAGCCCGGCCTCCTGGAGGAGCTGCTTCGACCGCTCCGGGTCGTACTCGTACTCGGTGACGTCGTCGGCGTACCCGACGACCTCGGGCGGCATGAACTGCTTCGCCACCTCGCCGCGGCCGCCGTAGAACTCGTCGACGACCTCCTGCCGGTTCA
This sequence comes from Gaiellaceae bacterium, assembly GCA_035463735.1. Taxonomy (GTDB): domain Bacteria; phylum Actinomycetota; class Thermoleophilia; order Gaiellales; family Gaiellaceae; genus DATHTC01. Next base: position 3,342 of record DATHTC010000008.1, read on the forward strand.
GCCCGTGGGCGATCGCCTGGCGGACCTTGATGTTGTCGAGCGGCTTCTTCGCCTGGTTGAACCCGACGTAGCCGACGTTGAACGCGGGGCGGTCGAGGATCTGCAGGTTCTCGTCGCTCTCGATCGTCTCGATGTCCTGCGGCTCGACCAGGTCGTAGCCCTGGATCTCGCCGGTCTGGAGCGCCTGGAGGCGCGCCGCGTTGTCGGGAATCGGCCGGAAGATCACCTTGTCGAGCTTGGCCTTCTCGCCCCAGTAGTCCTCGTAGCGGGCGATCGTCAACCGGTCGCCACGGGTCCAGGACTCGAACATGAACGGGCCCGTGCCGATCGGGTGCTCGGTGCCGAACGTCCCGGTGGGACGGAACACGCCCTCCTCGTCGACCGTGCCCTCGTTGGCGCCGAACTCCTCGAGCGCCTTCGGGCTCGCGATGCCGAAGTTCGACAGGGCGAGCGCGCCGAGGATCGCGGACGACGGCTTCGTCAGCTTCAGCTCGACCGTTCCCTCGTCGACCGGGTTGCAGCTGTCGTAGTAGCTCTCCTCGGGCGCACCGCTCTCGGGATCCGTCTCCGCGAAGCCGCCGAACACCGTCTGCCAGTAGTACGAGGCCGACGGGTTCTGGAAGGAGCCCTCGAAGTTGTACCAGCGGTCGAAGTTGAAGCAGACCGCCTCGGCGTTGAACGGCTCGCCGTCGTGGAACGTCACTCCCTCCTGGAGCTCGAACGTGTAGGTCAGGCCGTCGTCGCTGATCTCCCAGCTCTGCGCGAGTCCCGGCGCGAGCTCGGTGCTGCCCGGCTCGAGGGAGACGAGCGTCTCGAAGATCTGGTCGATCACGCGGAGCGACTCGCCGTCCGACACGAGCGCGCCGTCGAGCACGACCGGGTCGGAGGCGGTACCGAAGACGAGCGTCCCGCCGGTTGCCCCGCCGTCCTCCCCGGCGGCGGTCGTTGCGGCGGCCCCCTCGTCGTCGTCGTCGTCACCCCCGCAGCCGGCTGCGACGAGCGCGAGCGCGAGCGCGGCGATGAGGAGTAGGACTCTGAGCGGCGTGGCCCTCACTGGGTCTCCTTTCGAAGGCAGGCGAAAAACACTGCGGCAGGCAGGCAAGTATCAAGGAGCCGTGGACCGGCGGCAACCCACAGCGAGCCGCACAACAGAGAAGTAACGATAAGGGCGGCCCCGTGGGGCCGCCCTTCCACGAGCAGTTGAGGGCCGCGGCCTACGCGGCCGAGAGGGAGATCATGTCGCGGAGCGCGGCGAGACGGGCGAGGGCCTGGCCCTCCAGCTGGCGGACCCGCTCGCGCGTGAGGTCGAGCTCGTTGCCGATCGCCTCCAGCGTCCACGGCTCGCCCTCGAACCCGAAGCGCAGCTCGAGGATCCGCCGCTCGCGCTCCGGGAGCGCGTCGAGCGCCTTGCGGACGCCCTGGCGGCGGAGGGACTCCTCGGCCTCGTCGAACGGGTCGGACGCCTCGCGGTCGGCGAAGAGGTCCCCGAGCTCGCCCTCGTCGTCGGCGCCGACCGTCTGGTTCAGCGACACGGACGCGTGGGCAGCGCCCATCGCCTCCTCCACGTGCTGGATCGGCAGCCCGGTCGCCTCCGCGAGCTCCTCCTTCGTCGCCTCCCGGCCGAGCTCGACCTCGAGGCGGCGCGCCGCGCGTGACAGCTTCTGCTGCCGCTCGACCACGTGCACGGGCACGCGGATCGTGCGCGCGTGGTTGGCGACCGCCCGCTGCACCGACTGGCGGATCCACCAGGTCGCGTACGTCGAGAACTTGAAGCCGCGCCGCCAGTCGAACTTCTCGACCGCGCGGTTGAGCCCGAGCGTGCCCTCCTGGATCAGGTCGAGGAACGGCACGCCGAGCCCGCGGTAGCCCTTCGCGATGGAGACGACGAGCCGGAGGTTCGACTCGATCATCCGCCGCTTCGCGCGCTCGTCGCCGCGCTCGATCGCTTTTGCCAGCACGACCTCCTCGTGCGCCGTCAGCAGCTTGTGGCGGCCGACGTCCGCGAGGAAGAGCTGGAGGCTGTCGCCCGCGCCGCTCGGGCCAGCGCTCGGCTCGAGGTTCAGCGTCTCGGCGGGCTTCTCCTCGTCGTCCTTGGCGGCCGGGACGCCGAGGGGTGGCTCGCGGAGCTCGAGCCCGAGCCGCTCCAGCTCGTGCTTGAGCTCCTCGACCTCGACCTCGGACAGCTCGTGCTCGAGCGCGAGCGCCTCGAGCTCCGGCGCCTCGACGAAGCCGCGCTCCTCGGACGCCTCGACGAGGGCCCGGACGTGATCGGTCTCCAGGAGTTCCGGCAACTGGTTCTGCGTCAAAGAGCCTCTACGTCCTTTCGGTGCTGCGTCGGGGGAATCCAAACTTTCGCACTCTAGGCGGATGTTCCTACGCTTGCCAGCGGAACCGCCGCGCACGGCTCCTACGACGGCCAACGAGGCGCGCGTCACCGCTATTCCGCAGAACGGGCGCACGCGCAACTCGCCGTCCTCTGTGAGAGTGAGACGCCGCCGGCCCGCCCCCGGTTAGCGCTTCCTGCGCGCGGGGCGGCGGCCGCGCCCCCCGCTCGCCGGCCCTCGCGCGCGACGCTCCGCGAGCAGCTGCACCGCCCGCTCGTGCGTCACATGGTCAGGGTCGTCGCCGCTCCGCAACGAGGCATTCGTCTCGCCGTCGGTCACGTACGGGCCGAAGCGCCCGCTCCTGAGCACGATCGGCTTCCCGGTCGACGGGTCGTCGCCGAGCTCCTTCAGAGGCGCGGCCGCAGCGCGGCGGCCGCGGCTCTTCGGCGCAGCGAGCAATGCCAGCGCCTCGTCGAGGGAGATCGAGAACAGCTGCTCCTCGTCCTCGAGCGACCGGCTCTCCGAGCCCTTCCTGATGTACGGCCCGTAGCGACCGAGCTGTGCCGTGATCTCCTCGCCGTCGGCGGGGTCGGCGCCGACGACGCGCGGGAGCGACAGCAGCCGCAGCGCATCCTCGAGCGTCACCGACTCCGGCGACATCGACTTCAGCAGCGACGCCGTCCGCGGCTTCCGCTCCTCGCCCTCCGGCAGCACCTCCGTCACGTACGGGCCGTAGCGGCCCTCGCGGACGACGAGCTCGCGGCCCGTGTCGGGGTCGACGCCCACCGTTCGCGCGCCGCTCTGCCGCGCCAGCAGCTCCTCCGCGCGCTCCGACGTCAGCTCGTCCGGGGCGATGTCGGGCGGGACCTGCGCGCGCTCGTCCCCGCGCTGGAGGAACGGCCCGTAGCGGCCGACGCGCAGGACGATGCCCGTCTCGCCGACGGGGAAGGAGGCGAGGGCGCGGGCGTCGATCTCGTCGAGGTCGGAGACCAGGTCGTGAAGGCCCTGCTCTTCCTCGGCGGAGCCGCCGTCGCCGAAGTAGAAGCGCCGCAGCCACTCGACGCGCTGCTCGTCGCCGGTGGCGATCCGGTCGAGGTCGTCCTCCATCCGCGCCGTGAAGTCGTAGTCGACCAGCCGCCCGAAGTGCTGCTTCAGCAGCTCGACCACGGAGAAGGCGACGAACGAGGGGACGAGCGCGCTGCCCCGCTTGAACACGTACCCGCGGTCGAGGATCGTGCCGATGATCGCCGCGTACGTCGAGGGACGCCCGATCCCGAGCTCCTCGAGCGCGCGGACGAGCGTCGGCTCCGTGTAGCGCGGCGGCGGGGTGGTGGCGTGGCCCTCGGGACGGAGCTCGCGCAGCTCGAGCACCTGGCCGGGCTCGAGCGACGGCAGACGGCGCTCCTCCTCACCCGCGTCGGCCTCGTCGTCCCGCCCCTCCTCGTAGGCGGCGAGGAAGCCGCGGAAGGTGATCACGGTGCCGGCGGTCGCGAACTCGGCGTCGTCGGCGGCGATACGGACGGAGACCGTCTCCCCGCGCGCGTCCGGCATCTGCGAGGCAAGCGTCCGGCGCCAGATGAGCTCGTACAGCGCGAGCTCGTCGCGCGACAGCTGCGAGGCCACCTGCTCGGGCGAGCGGAAGCGGTCGCCCGCGGGGCGGATCGCCTCGTGGGCCTCCTGCGCGTTCTTCACCTTGCGGTCCCAGGTGCGCGGGCGCTCGGGGACGTAGTCGGGGCCGAATCGCTCCCGCACTTGCTCCCGCGTGGCCGCCAGCGCCGCCTCGGACAGCGTCGTCGAGTCGGTGCGCATGTAGGTGATGTAGCCGTTCTCGTACAGGCGCTGGGCGAGGCTCATCGTCGCCTGCGCGGAGAGGCGCAGCTTCCGGCTCGCCTCCTGCTGCAGCGTCGAGGTGATGAACGGCGGCGCCGGGCGGCGCGCGTACGGCTTTCGCTCGACGCCGGCGACGCTGAACGACGCCTCGCGGAGCCGCGCGACGAGGGCACGCGCCGCGTCCCCGTCGAGCCGGACGAGCGCCTCGTCCTTCAGCCGGCCGTCGGCGCCGAAGTCCCTCCCGACTGCCACGCGGCGGCCGCCGAGGGCGGCGAGCCGAGCAGTGAACGTCCCAGGGTCGAGCTCGGCCTCGAGGTCCCACCACTCCGCCGGGACGAAGTCGATCCGCGCGCGCTCCCGCTCGACGACGAGCCGTGTCGCGACGGACTGCACGCGCCCCGCGGAGAGCCCGGTCGCCACCTTCTTCCACAGCACCGGCGAGATCTCGTAGCCGTAGAGGCGGTCGAGAATGCGCCGCGTCTCCTGCGCGTCGACGAGGCGCTCGTCGAGGTCGCGCGTGTGCTCGAGCGCGCGCTCGATCGCCTCCCGCGTGATCTCGTGGAACACCATCCGGCGCACGGGCACCTTCGGCTTCAGCACCTCGAGCAGGTGCCAGGCGATCGCCTCGCCCTCGCGGTCCTCGTCCGTCGCGAGCAGGAGCTCGTCGGCCTCCTTGAGGCGCTTGCGGAGCTCGGTCAGCTTCTTCTTCTTGTCGGGCGACTCGACGTAGAGCGGCTCGAAGTCGCGCTCGACGTCGACGCCGAGCGTGCCGAACCGCTCGCGCTTCTCCGGTGGGATCTGCGACGCGCGCTCGGGCAGGTCGCGGATGTGGCCGACGCTCGACTCGACCACGAAGTCGGGCCCGAGGTAGCCGGCGATCGTCCGCGCCTTCGCGGGAGACTCGACGATGACGAGGCGGCGGCCCATGTCGCGCGACACCTTAGCGCCGGGACCTGCGCATACTCCCGGCGCCGTGGCCGCCCCCCGCCCGTCGCTCGTCTACCTCCTCGTCGCGTCTCTCAGCTGGGCGTTCGTCCGCTTCCCGTTCCGACTGCGCGCCCATGGGGTCGAGCACGTGCCGCGCGAGGGCGGCGCCGTGCTGGCCGCGAACCACCACTCGAACTTCGACCCGTGGCCGCTCGGGCTGCCGCTCTTCCCACGCCGGTTCCTCCGGTTCATGGCGAAGTCGGAGCTGTTCTGGTTCCCGCTCGGGCCGTTCATCCGGAGCGCCGGGGCGTTCAAGGTGCGGCGCGGGGAGGCCGACGTCGAGGCGATCGCGACCGCCGTCCAGCTCTGCCGCGAGGGGCACCTGGTGGTGATGTTCCCCGAGGGAACGCGCCGCCGGAAGGGCCTGCGCAAGAAGCACGAGGCCCGCTGGCACACGGGAGCGGCCCGGATCGCGCTCGAGGCGGGCGTCCCGCTCGTGCCCGCGGCGATCTCGGGAACCGACCGGCTCGCGCGCCTCGGGCCCCTGCGCGTGACCTACGGCCCCGCGGTCGACCTCGACGACCTGCGTACGCGCGAGCCGGCGGAGGCCGCGCACGAGGCGACCGCGCGGCTCCGCGCGGTCGTCGAGGCCCTCGAGGCGGAGCTGTGACGAAGCCGCTCCTCGTGGTGGACGGCGACTCGCTCGCGCACCGCGCGTTCCACGCGCTGCCGTCGTCGATCCGGGACGGCGCGGGCCGGCCCGCGAACATGGTCGTCGGCTTCGCGAACATGCTCGTGACGGTGTGGGAGGCGGAGCAGCCGCGCGCGACGGTCGTCGGCTTCGACACCCTGACAGTGCCCACGTACCGGCACGAGGCGTTCCCCGGATACCAGGCCGGGCGGGACTTCCCGCGCGAGCTGACCGAGCAGCTCGACCGCCTGCCCGAGCTCGTCGGGGCGCTCGGGTTCGCGTCCGCGAAGGCCCCGGGCTACGAGGCCGACGACTTCCTCGGCGCCGCCGTGGCGGTGGAGGAGGCGCGCGGCGGCTCGTCGCTCGTGCTCACGTCCGACCGCGACATGTTCCAGCTCGCGAGCGAGCGGACGACGATCCTCCAGCCGACCCGCGGCGTCTCGGAGCTGAGGCGGATCGGCCCCGCAGAGGTGCGCGAGCGCTACGGCGTCGAGCCGTCGCAGGTCCCCGACTTCATCGCGCTCCGCGGCGACCCCTCCGACCGCCTCCCCGGCGCGCGCGGCGTCGGCGACAAGAAGGCGGCGCAGCTGTTGCGCGAGTACGGGTCGCTGGAGGCGGCGCTCGCCGCCGGCCGGTTCGCGGCCGAGGCCGAGGATCTTCGCCTCTTCCGTCGAATTGCGACGGTGGACGCCTCCGCCCCGGTTCCTCCCCTCCCCGACCAGACCCCCACGTGGGCGGAGGCGTCCGAGCTCGTCCGCGCGTGGGGCCTCGCGCGGCTCGCGGACCGGCTCGCCGCCCTCGCCGCCGAACGCCGCTAGGGATGGACGTCCTCAGCCACACGGCGTTCGCGCGCCTGCACCCGACCTGGCACCACCCCGAGCGGCCGGAGCGGATGACGGCGCTCCTGGGCGCGCTGCCCGGTTGGCGCGAGGGGCGCCGCGTCGCCACGATCGAGGATCTCGAGCGCTGCCACGCGCCGGAGCACGTCGCCACCATCCGGACGATCACCGACCCGACCTGGGTCGACGGCGACACGATCTGCTCCGAGACGAGCTGGGAGGCGGCGCTGCTCGCGGCCGGGACGGCGATCGAGGCGGTCGAGGCGCAGGCGTTCGCGCTCGTGCGGCCGCCGGGCCACCACGCGACGCACTCGAGGCCGATGGGCTTCTGCCTGTTCAACAACGTGGCGGTCGCAGCGCGCTACGCGCAGACGGTGCTCGGGATCGAGCGCGTCGCGATCGTCGATTTCGACGTCCACCACGGAAACGGCACGCAGGCGATCTTCCTCGACGACCCGAGCGTCCTCTTCGTGTCGCTCCACCAGTGGCCGTTCTATCCCGGCACCGGCGGGCCGGAGGAGCAGGGAGAGACGCTCCTGAACCTCCCGTTCCCCGCCGGGTACGGAGACCGCGAGTACACGGCGGCGTTCTCGGAGTCGATCGAGCCGACGGTGAGGCGGTTCGACCCCGATCTCGTGCTCGTCTCCGCCGGCTTCGACGCGCACGAGGAGGACCCGCTCGCGGACATGGCCGTCAGCGAGGACGGCTTCCGCGAGCTCTCCCGCCGGTGCGCGGCGATGGCGCCGCGCGTCGCCGCGGTGCTCGAGGGCGGCTACAACGTCGCGACGCTGCCGCGGCTCGTCGCCGCCGCGCTCGAGGGGTTCGCCGCCGAAGCGTGAGACCGGCCCGCCAGGCCGGTCTCTCGTTCCTGCTCGCCACCGCTTGCGACTCGGCGCCTGGAGGGCGCGGGGGGAAGCTGCTCGGAGTATCGGAGACGTGACGGGGCAGGCTCATCGCCCGCGCATCCCCCGCGGTGGGGGATCCGCGTCCCTCGTCCGAGGGATCCGCGCCGCGGATCAGGCGCGGGCGGCCGAGAGCGCCTGGAGCGCCTCGGCCCGCGACGAGGCACCGAGCTTCCGCAGCAGCGACTTCACGTGCGAGCGGACGGTGTGCTCCGAGATGTAGAGGCGGCCGGCGATCTCGTGCGTGCCGAGGTGCTCGTCGAGGAGCAGGAGCACCTCGACCTCGCGCGCCGACAGCGTCCGCGCGATCTGCGGCGGGACGCGGGTGCGCCGCCCGCCGCCCTCCCGCACCTGCTCGAGAAGGCGCCGAGCGACGGAGCCCGAGAGCGCGGCCTCGCCGCGGACGGCACCGTGCAGGAACTCGATGATCCGCTCCGGGGGCTCGCTCTTCAGCAGGTAGCCGGCGGCGCCGCCCATGATCGCGCCGAGCAGGTTCTCCTCCGTGCCCGACGCCGTGAGGACGACGACCTCACAGCCGGGTGCCGCCGCCCGCACGCGGGGGAGCGCGGCCAGCCCGTCGACCTCCGGCATCGAGAGGTCGAGGAGGACGAGGTCGGGCAGGAGCCGCCTCGCCGCGCCGACGGCCTCCTCGCCGTCCGCCGCCTCGCCGACGACGGCGAAGCCGTGCTGTTCGAGCAGTGCCGCGAGGGCATCGCGTGTGAGGGGGTGGTCGTCGACGACGAGGATGCGCGGGCGGGCCTCCACGGTGCCCTCATCGGCACGCACGGGCCTGCCGATGAGGGGAAGCGTGACCCGGCCGGACCGCGACGAGGCGTACGAATCGCTCCTCTGGGGGCAGGTGCTGCTGCTCGGACTGCTGGGCGCCTCGCTCGCGCTCTTCGCGTCGACGCCGTCGCTCCGGACCGTCTACGACCTGCCCGAGCTCCGCCTCGTGCTCCTGTCGGCGCTCGCCTTCGCGGGCGCGCTCGTCGCCGCCCTCGCCGGCGTGCGCTTCTCGGCCGAGGGCCGGGTCGGCGACCTCCTCCTCGCCTGCGGGTTCGTGGCGGCGGCCGCGTCGACCCTCCTGTTCGGGATCGCGCCGACGTTCGGCGGCAACGTCGTCGGGAGCCGGGAGGCGTGGGTCGACGTCGGCGGCGACCTGCTCGCTGCCGGGCTCGTGGCAGGAGCCGCGTTCGCACGCGGGCGGGTGGCGCGCCGAGGGGCGACGCTCAGGGCGGGGCTCGCGGCGACCGTCGCCGGCCTCGGTGCCCTGTGGGCGCTGCTGTACGCCCTGCAGGACGCCTTGCCCGCGCTCGCGTCAGGTCTCGCGGCGCCCACGCCGAGGGCCCTCGCGGCGGCGCTCGCAGTGCTCGCGCTCGCCGATCTGGCGGCGCTCGCCGGCTTCACGTGGCGCTACCGCCGCGAGCGGCAGGACCTCGACCGCTGGCTCGCGCTCGGGACCGGCTTCCTCCTCTTCGCCGCGCTCCACCGCGTCCTCACGCCGGTCGTCACAAGCGAGCAGGTCTCTCAGGGCGACTTCCTGCGCGTGCTCGCCTACGCAGTCTTCCTCGTCGGCGTCTGGCGCGCGATCCGGTCGGCGGAGTTCGGCCGCGCGGTGGCCGAGGAGCGGGCCCGCGTCGCGCGCGAGATCCACGACGGGCTCGCCCAGTACCTCTTCGCCGTCTCGACGAGCGCGTCGATGCTGGAGGCGGGCGCGGACCCGGCCGCGGCGCTCCCCCGCCTGAAGGAGGCGGCGGCGGCGGCGCAGCAGGAGGCCCGCTTCGCCGTGCTCGCCCTCTCGTCGGCCGGCGGGACGGCGCCGTTCGACGCCGCGCTCCGGAGGTACGTCGAGTTCCTCACCGCCGACGGGGCGCTCGACGTCGAGCTCGAGCTCGATCCGGACATCCGGCTCGCGCCGGACGAGCAGATCGAGGTGTTCCGGATCGTCCAGGAGGGCCTCGCCAACGTGCGCAGGCACGCGGACGCGCGCCGCGCCGAGGTCCGCATCGGGAGCCGGGGAGGACGACGCTACGTGTCCGTGCGGGACGACGGGGCCGGCTTCGACGGAGAGGAGCGCGCCGCGGGGCAGGGGCTGCGGAACATGAGGGCGCGCGCCACTGCGATCGGCGGCGCGCTCGCTCTCCGCTCCGGGCCCGGCCAGGGCACGCACCTCGTCGTCACGCTCCGCGGCTGACGCCGAAGAGCCGTTTCCGGCTCGAAAGCGAACAAGTAACAGACTGTCACTTTCCTCGTTCCAAGCCGGACAAGCTGCCGCCGGCAGCAACGCGCCGAAGGCGTTCTCCGCCCGTCGTATGCTTCGAAAGCAGACAAGTAACAGACTGTTACTTGTGTCGCTTCGCGCCGGAAAGCGGCCGCTGTTCGGGATGGTCGCGGTCGGGCGGCGGCCGTTACAGCGTGAGCCGGATCTTGCAGGCGCCGCGGTGCCGCTGGCGGCAGACGCGGCAGTACGGCACCCGCCAGTCGAGGCGCCGCTTCGCGAGCCCGAGCCAGACCATGGCGAAGCCGGCAACGAGCGTCGCCGCTGCCGTCACCGCCATCACGAGCTGGGGATCGGTGTCGGTCATCGCTCTAAGCGGATCATCTTCCCTCGTCGTACGAATCCGCAACCCCTCGCACGCAGCTTGCGGTGTCCCCGCATCTCGAGAGGGCCCTGGCCGTGCAGCTCGATCCCCCGGCGAGTCAGCGTTCGGCTGCGGCCGCGGTGGGCGCGGTGAGCGCCCGCGGCCGGCGTCGGAGGACCCGCGCCACGCGCGAACGGCGGCCCGGAGGCTCCGGCGCCGGCACCGGCTGCCGCTCCTCGTCGAGCAGGACACTGGTCATGGCGAGGGCGGCAAGGGGGTGGACGCTCACGGTCGGCTCCTCGGCTCGCGGACGGTGCCGCCGAGGCTAGGAGTCGCCGCCGAAGGGCGGTAGCGGGTTTCCCCTACACGTCTCGCGGCGGGCGTGCGAGCCGCTCGCCGCGGCGCGGCGCGAGCGCGACGGTTCCCTCGGTCACGAGGCGCGTGAGCTCGCTCCGCGAGCGAATGCCGAGCTTCCGGTAGACCCGCGTCAGGTGAGCCTCGACGGTCGGGACGCTCATGAACAGCGTCTGGCCGATCTCTCGGTTCTTCCTCCCGTCGGCGACGAGCTCGGCGATGCGGCTCTCCGTCGGCGTCAGCTCGCCGGCAGAGCGACCGGGGGCGACCCGCTCGAGCTCGGCGGCGGCCAGCGCCTCCCAGAGCGCAGCGCCCATGGCGGCGAAGCGCCCCCGCGCGTCGGCGAGCGCGTCCGCCGCGGCGTTCCGGCGCCCGGCGCGCCTGAG
>DATHTC010000009.1:0-4525 GCA_035463735.1 Gaiellaceae bacterium
GCGTCAGCAGCTCGGCCTCGTAGACGAGCCCTTCCGGTTTCTCGCTCGGCGCCCGCGTCACGCCGCGACGCTACCGGCGGCGAAGGGCCTCCGAGTTGACGACGACCTCGAGGCGTCCCGCGGCGAAGTCGACCACGTTCCGGAACGCGGCCTCGAACAAGCGCTCGTATGCGTCGCGCTCGACGAAGCCGACGTGCGGCGTCGCGACGACGTTCGGCAGCCGCAGCAGTGGGTCGTCGAGCGCCGGCTCCGTCTCGAACACGTCCACCGCGGCGACGCCCGGTCGGCCCTCGCGGAGGGCGGTAGCGAGCGCGCCCGGCTCGACGAGCGCGGCGCGCGCGGTGTTCACGAGCAGCGCGGTCGGTTTCGTCGTCCGTAGCCCTGCGAGCGTCACGAGTCCGCGCGTCTCGTCGGAGAGCCGGAGGTGGAGCGAGACGACGTCCGCGCGCGCGAGCACCTCCTCGAGCGATCCCGCCACGGCGAGCCCGGCCTCGGCCGCGGCCGCCCGCGACCGCTCACGGCCCCATACGAGCACGTCCATCCCGAACGCGCGCCCGTACGCGGCGACCCGGCCGCCGATGCGCCCGAGCCCGAGGACCCCGAGAGTGCGGCCCTCGAGCGCGAAGCCGAGGCCGCCGTCGAGCGCCTCGAGCCCGTTGCGCTGCCACGCCCCCGCGCGGAGCGCCGCCGCGTACTGCGGCAGCCGCCGGGCCCCTGCCAGGACGAGCGCCCACGTCAGCTCCGCCGTCGCCCCGGGCGAGCCGACGCCCTCGGAGACCGCGACGCCGCGCGCGGTGCAGGCGGCCACGTCGAGGTGCGGCCCCGCCGGCCCCGTCTGCGAGACGAGACGGAGCCGCGGCAGGCGCTCCAGGAGCGCGGCGTCGATCCTCGTGCGCTCGCGGATCGGCACGAGCGCCTCGACGTCCGTGAGCCGCTGCGGGTCCGCAGGCCCGGTGAGCACCGTGACGTCGTGCCCGTCCAGCAACCGGAAGCAGCGGAGGTCGCGGACGGCGTCCTGGTAGTCGTCGAGGACCGTCACCTTCACGCCGCGGAGGATGACTCCGCGCGCCCGCGGGTGCCACCCCGTCCGGCGTAGTGCTGAGAATGGCCGCAGCGCCCGTCTCCGACTCCCCGGGAGGTCCCTGTGGAGAACCTGCAGAAGTACGTTGCGGAGCTGCTCGGCACGTTCACGCTCGTGTTCATCGGGTCGCTCTCGATCCTCGCCGCCACCGCCGCGGACCAGCCGCTCGTGGTCGTGGTCGCGTTCGGCTTCGGGCTCGCGCTGCTGGCGGGGCTCTACGCGTTCGGCGAGATCTCCGGCGGTCACTTCAACCCCGCCGTCTCGCTCGGGATGCTCCTCTCCGGCCGGCTCGACCTGCCGACCGCCGTCGGGTACTGGGGGTCTCAATTCGTCGGCGGGATCCTGGCCTCACTCGCCGTCCTCGCAGCGTTCTCGCAGGACGACGTCGCCGCGACCGCCACCCTCCCCAGCGACACGTGGGACGCCTTCTGGCTCGAGCTCCTGCTGACGACGATCTTCGTCGCCGTGATCCTGCAGTCGTCGCGGAGCCAGCGCGTCTACGGCACCGCGCTGCTCGCGATCCCGCTCACGCTCGTCGCGATCCACCTCGCCGCGATCCCGGTGAGCGGCTCGTCCGTGAACCCGGCGCGCACGCTCGGTCCGGCCGTCGTGGGCAACGAGTGGGACGACGTCTGGCTCTACTTCGTCGCGCCGCTGGCCGGCGGGGCGATCGCGGCCGGCATCCACCGGTACCTGTACGGCCGGTACGTGGTCGTCGACGTCGAGACCGTGGAGGTGGCGCAGCCCGAGGACGCCGAGCGGCTCTGACCGCCGCCTGACGGCTACGCCTTCTTGCCGGGGTTCAGCAGGCCCTTCGGGTCGAAGGCCCGCTTCACGGCCGCGTGCAGGGCAAGGGCGCGGGCGTCCCACTGCCGCGCGAGCTCGCCGCGCTTCACCCACCCGAGCCCGTGCTCGCCCGAGACGCAGCCGCCGAGAGCGACCGCGAGCGCGAACAGCTCCGCGGCGGCCTCGTTCGCACGTGCGAGCTCGTCGCGGTCGCCCGGCGCCAGCAGGAACGTCGAGTGGAGGTTGCCGTCGCCGGCGTGACCCCAGCTGCAGGCGGGGAGCCCGTGGCGCCGCCCGAGCTCTACCGTCCCCTCGATTGCCTCCGCGAGCCGGTCGACCGGGACGACGACGTCCTCGCTCACCTTCCAGCCGCGTCGGCTCGTGACGGCGATCGAGACGCCGTCGCGCCAGCGCCACAGCTGCTCCACCTCGGCGGCCGTGCCCGGGGTGCGGATCCCGACCGCGTCCTCGGAGAGGGCGGCGACGACCTCGTCGCGCAGGCGAGCCGCCTCGGTCGCGGAGCCGTCCGCCTCCGCGAGCACGAGGAAGCGCGCGCCGGCTGGAACGCCGCCGGGGAACGTCCTCCCGGCCGCCTCGAGCGTCCCCTCGTCGAGGTACTCGAGGGCCGCCACCGGAAGCCCGTTCCCGAGCACGCGCTCGATCGCCGCGCAGCCGGCCGCCGCGTCGGCGTGGAACGCGACCACGGGGAGGGCGGCCTCCGGCGCCGGCACGAGCCTCAGCCAGGCGGCGGTGACGATGCCCAGCGTCCCCTCGGTGCCGACCAGGAGGCTCTTGAGGTCGTAGCCGGCGACGTCCTTGCGCACCGCGCCGCCGATCGTGACCAGCTCGCCGGGTGCGACGACCGCCTCCAGCCCGGTGACCCACGCTCCCGTCACGCCGTACTTGAACGCGTGCGGCCCGCCGGCGTTCGTCGCGATGTTGCCCCCGATCTGCGAGCTCTCGGCCGCGCCGGGGTCGGGCGGGAACAGGAGGCCGTGCTCGCGCGCGAGCCGCCGGAGCCGCGCCGTCGTCACGCCCGCCTCGACGCAGGCGCGCCACAGGAGCGGGTCGAAGGCGCGCACGCGGTCGAGCCGCTCGAGCGCGACGACGACGCCGCCGTCGACGGGGACGGCGCCGCCGGCGAACCCGGTGCCGCCGCCGCGCGGGACGATCGCCACGTCGTGGCGGTAGCACCACGCGACGACGCGCGCGACCTCGTCGGCGGTACGGGGCAGGCAGACGGCGTCGGCGCGGCCGACGAGCCCCTGCGCCTCGGTCGCGTCGGTGAGGTACGCGCGGTCGCCGCCGTCGCGGACGCCGTCCTCGCCGACGATCCGTGCCAGCTCCGCGGAGATCGTCCGCGTCGCCGCCACCGCGCTAGTGGTAGGCGTGCGCGACGGCGTGGCCGCGCCCGCGCCGGATCATCCAGCGGTTCACCGGGAAGGCGACCGCGCCGGCGATCAGCAGCGCGAGGGCGAGGCTGCCCCAGAAGAGGAGGCTCGCGAGCCCGGCCTCCATCGCGCCCGGGATCAGCAGGATGATCGCGTTGTCCACGATCTCCATCACCGCGATCGAGACCGTGTCGGCCGCGAGCGCGACCGGGACTGCGGCGGCGAGCGCGAGCCCGCCGCGGAGCAGCGGCACCATCGTCAGGGAGTAGCCGAAGAAGAACGCCAGCACGACCGCGAGCGCGACCGTCTCCCACGTGCCCCAACCGAGCGCCGTGCCGATCACCAGGCCCAGCACCTCGCCGATCGCGCAGCCGGTGAGGCAGTGGACGGTCGCCGAGAACGCGACGCGGTTGAGCGACCGCTCGGCGTGGCCGTGCCCGTGGGCGTGGGTGGCGGGGACGTCCGCGGAAGGCGTCTGCGCGGCGTGCTCGGCGTGGGCGGTGCCGTGCTCGGCCGTCACGACTTCACGAGGCGGCCCACGGCGGACATCAGCTCGTCCGTGCGCTCAGCCTGCGTCTCGCCGGCGCTCCCGATCACGCAGTGGCGCACGTGGTCGTCGAGCAGCTCCAGCGCGACCGCGTCGAACGCCTTCTGCACGGCGCTTATCTGCGTCAGGACGTCGATGCAGTAGCGGTCGTCCTCGATCATCTTCGCGACTCCGCGGACCTGTCCCTCGATGCGCGCGAGGCGCTTGAGCAGGGCGTCCTTGTGGGGAGAGTAGCCCTGCGGGCCGGTGTGCTCGACCGTGCTCATGCGACGAGCCTACCATACCCCCGGGAGGTATGGAATCCGGCGTTCGCTCCGCACGGGCGATGAACGCGCCGAATCGGCGTAGGCTTCGCGCGTGGCGCGCTCGCGGCACAAGCATCTGGTCCTGATCCTCGCGCGCGAGTTCGCCTCCAACCTCGCGACGCCGACGCTCATCGCGGACGAGGACGGGACGCTCGTCTTCTTCAACGAGGCGGCGGAGTCGGTGATCGGCAGCACGTTCGCCGAGGCGGACGAGCTGCCGCTGGAGGAGTGGACGGTACGGTTCGCGCCGCGCTCGCTCGAGTCCGAGCCGCTGCCGTTCGAGCGCCGTCCAACCGGGATCGCCCTCCGAGAGCGCCGGGCGGCGCACGAGCGGTATCGCATCACGAGCCTCGACGGAGTGGAGCGCGACGTCTCGGTCACCGCGCTGCCGCTGTTCGCGCACACGGACGAGTTC
>DATHTC010000010.1:0-8063 GCA_035463735.1 Gaiellaceae bacterium
TCGCCGCGGCGGGGACGCTCGCCGGGTACGGGCTCGTCGCGGCGCTCGGCGACGACGGGCGGGCTCGGCCGACGGCACCGGCGACGACCGCCTCCGCCGGGCCGCCCGCGCCGGGCGCGACGCCCGAGGAGACGGCGCGCAATCTCTCCGCGTGGCTGCGCGCGAACGCGCGGCCAGCCGGCTAGACGAGCTCGGGCTCCGAGGTGCCGGCGACGCCCGTGCGCGGCGCCTTCTCGCCGAAGGTGATCCCTTCGCGCGCGAGCGCGAGCTGGACCTCCTCACGCGCCTTGTAGATGCGCCACTTCACCGTCGCGAGGGTGATCTCGAGCGAGTCGGCGATCTCGGTGTACGACATCCCGACGACATCGCGCAGCAGCAACGCCATCTTCAGGTCGACGGTGAGGTTCTCGACGGCGCGCCAGACCGCGTCGATCGCCTCCAGGCGCTCGAACGGGGCGTCGACCACCTCGAGCGGCGGGGCGTCCTCCAGCGCGACCAGGTTCCTCGGCCGTCGCTCGCTCGCCCGCAGCTCGTCGAGGACGCGGTTCTTCGTCACCTGGAACAGCCACGTCGTGAACTTCGACCGCAGCGAGAACCCGGGCAGGCCCTGGAAGACGCGGACGAACACCTCCTGGGTCAGGTCCTCGGCGAGCGAGCGGTCGCCGCCGACGAGCCGCATCACGTAGTTGAAGACCGGGACCTCGTAGGCACGGACGATGAGCGAGAAGGCTCGCTCGTCTCCCCGCTGCGCCTTCCGCAGGACGCCGAAGTCAGGCTGGGCGAGTGACAAGGCGCAGCAGTATAGACCGGTCTAGCGCGGATTGACCAGCCCGCGGCCGGTCATCTCCGCGGGCGGGTCGAGGCCGAGGTAGGCGAGCACGGTCGGCGCGAGATCGGCGAGCTCGCCTCCCTCCCGGAGCGATGCCGCGGCGTCCGTCACCACCAGCGGCACCGGGTTCGTGGTGTGTGCCGTGTGCGGCCCACCGTCCGCGGCGAGCAGCTCCTCCGCGTTGCCGTGGTCGGCCGTGATCAGGCAGACGCCCCCCGCCGCCTCCACCGCCTCCACGACGCGGCCGAGGCACGCGTCGACGGCCTCCACCGCGCGCACCACGGCCGGGATCACGCCCGAATGACCGACCATGTCGGGGTTGGCGAAGTTGAGGACGGCGAACGCGTAGCCGCGGCCGATCTCGGCCACGAAGCGGTCGGCGAGCTCCGGCCCCGACATCTCGGGCTTCTCGTCGTACGTGGCGACGTCGCGCGGCGACGGGATCAACAGACGCACCTCGCCGGGCCACTCGTGCTCGTCGCCGCCGTTGAAGAAGTACGTGACGTGGGCGTACTTCTCCGTCTCGGCCACGTGCAGCTGCCTCGCGCCGTGCCCGGCGAGCGCCTCCGCGAGCGTCGCGCGCACCTCCTGCTCGGGGAAGGCGACGGAGCAGTCGAAGTCGTCGCGATAGCGGGTCATGGTCGTGACGTCGAAGCCGCGCGCGAGCAGCCGCTCCGTCAGCTGACGCGCGCGGTCGGGCCGGAAGTTGACGTGCACGACCGCGTCCTCTGGCAAGAGCCGCGGGACCTCGCGGTACACGACGGGCTCGAGGAACTCGTCGGTGATGCCGGCCTCGTAGCTCCGCCGTACGTCCGCGACCGGGTCCGTGCCCGTCGCGCCGGCGCCCTCGACGATCGCGGCGACCGCCCGGTCGGTGCGGTCCCACCGCTTGTCGCGGTCCATCGCCCAGTAGCGGCCCATGACGTCGGCGAGCTTCTCGCGCGGCAGCTCCGTGAGGTCGTGCGCGGCGGACGTCGGCGAGACGTCGCGGCCGTCGGTGAAGGCGTGGATCCAGACGCGGTTTTCCATCCCCTCGCGGCGAGCGAGCTCGAGCAGCGCGAGGAAGTGGTCGAGGTGCGAGTGGACGCCGCCGTGCGAGACGAGCCCGAGCAGGTGCACCGAGCCGCCCCGCTCCCTTGCCCTCGCGAACGCGCCGCGCAAGGCGTCGTTCTCGAAGAAGGTCCCGTCGCGAATCGCCCGGTTCACGCGCTGGAGGTCCATGTCGATCACGCGGCCGGACCCGATCGTCAGGTGCCCCACCTCCGAGTTCCCCATCTGCCCCTCGGGCAGCCCGACGGCCTCGCCGCTCGCCTTCAGCGTCGTGTGCGGATACGTGCGCCAGAGCCGATCGAAGACGGGCGTCTCCGCGAGCTCCACGCCGTTGCCCGGTCCGGGCAGGGCGCAGCCCCAACCGTCCAGGATCACGAGCGCGACGAGCGGGAAGCGCCTCACCGCGTCGCGGCGACGCGGGCGCCCGCCTCGCAGATCGCCCCGAACGACACGGGATCGAGCGAGGCGCCGCCGACCAGCGCGCCGTCCACGGCCGGCTGCGACAGCAGCTCCTCGGCGTTCTCGGGCTTGACCGAGCCGCCGTAGAGCACCGGCACGTCGGCGATGGACTTGACGAACTCGTGCGCCTGCTGCGCCTGTTCCGGCGTCGCCGTGCGGCCGGTCCCGATCGCCCATACCGGCTCGTACGCGATCGCGTAGTCGCCGCCGGCGCACGCGAAGCTGATCGCCTCGACCTGGATCTTCAGCACGAGCTCGGTGTCGCCGGACTCGCGTTGCTCGAGCGTCTCCCCGACGCAGGCGATCACGGCCAGACCAGCGCTGAGCGCATGGCGTGCCCGGCGGGCGACCATCTCGTCGGTCTCGCCGAACAGCTGCCGCCGCTCCGAGTGGCCGACGAGCGTCCCCTTCACGCCCAGCTCCGCCAGCATCTCCGGCGCGATCTCGCCCGTGTAGGCACCCTCCGGCTCCCAGTGCGCGTTCTGCGCGTAGACGGTGAGGTCGCCGTCGACGGCGGCCGCAAGCGAGACGGCAGGTGGGCAGACCACGACCTCGACCCCGTCCGGCGGGCGAAACGCGGCGACGAAGGCACGGGTCTGCTCCGGCCCCTTGAACATCTTCCAGTTGCCCGCGATCAGCACCGCGCGGATCTTAGGGAACCCAGCGCGGCGCAGCCGCACGGTTTCGCGTCGCGATTTCGGGGGAGTGTCTTGAGTGAACGCGTTGCCGCTCCGGCGCCGCGATCGCTCGGGGTGGAGGCGCTCCTGTTCCTGAACCGATGGAGGCCGGATCGATGACCCTAAAGAGCCGAACCCTCCTCACGCTCCTCCTCGTCGCGCTCCTCGTGCTCGGCGCCGCCTGCGGCGGCGACGACGACGACGAGGCCGGCGGCGAGGGCACGACCGGCGAGGCCGGCGGCACGATCACCGTGTGGGCGATGGGCGCCGAGGGCGAGAAGCTCGACGTGCTCGCGAAGGACTTCATGGCCGAGAACCCCGGCATCACCGTCCGCGTGACACCGATCGCGTGGGACGTCGCGCACGACAAGCTGCTCACGTCCGTCGCCGGCGGCGAGACGCCGGACGTCAGCCAGATGGGCACCACCTGGATGGGCGAGTTCGCGGCCACGGGCGCGCTCGAGGAGGTGCCCGAGGCGATCGACATGGACGCGTTCTACGAGGGCGCCAGGAACACGGCGATCATCGACGACACGCCTCTCGGAGTGCCATGGTACGTCGAGACGCGCCTCCTCTACTACCGCACGGACATCGCCGAGAAGGCCGGTATCACCGAGCCGCCGGCGAACTGGGACGAGCTGAAGGCGATGGCCAAGGCGATGAAGGAGAAGGGCGGCGCCCGGTACGGCATCTCGCTCGCGCCGAACAACTGGCAGGAGTTCCTGCCGTTCGTGTGGCAGAACGGCGGCGAGGTCGCCGACGGCGACCAGTGGACGTTCGACACCCCGGAGCTCGTCGAGGCGCTCGAGTTCTACAAGTCGTTCTTCGACGAGGGTCTGACCTCGGAGTCCGTGCCCGAGGGCTTCGACGTCACCCAGGGCTTCGTGGCCGGGACACACCCGATGTTCTTCAGCGGGCCATGGCACATGAGCCTCATCGAGGAGCAGGGCGCTGCCGAGCTCGAGGGCAAGTGGGCGATCGCACCCATGCCCGAGAAGGAGACGAAAACCTCGTTCGTCGGCGGGAGTGACCTGGTGGTGTTCAAGGACTCCGACAACAAGGACGCCGCCTGGAAGTTCGTCGAGTACCTCAGCGACCCCACCGTGCAGCAGAAGTGGTACGAGACCGTGAGCGCACTGCCTTCGGTCGAATCGGCCTGGGAGTCGGGCGAGCTCTCCACCGACGAGCAACTGGCGCTCTTCGGCGAGCAACTCAGGGACGCCAAGTCACCGCCGCCGCTCGCGAAGTGGGAGCAGGTCGCGGTCGAGGCCGTGAACGCCGAGGTCGAGAAGGCCACGACCGGCGGCTCGACCCCGGAGCAGGCGGCACAGGCGATGCAGCAGAAGGCGGAGTCGATCGGCACCGGATGAGCTCGACGCCGGTCGACGCTGCGGGCGTGGGGCCGGCGCCGCTGGCTGAGCGCCTGCGCCCGCACCTGACGGGGTGGCTGTTCGCGCTGCCGTTCGTCGTCATCTTCCTCGTCTTCCTGGCGGTCCCGATCCTCGCGTCGTTCCTGCTCTCCTTCACGGGCTTCGGGATCGCCAACCTGCGCGACTGGTTCAGCGCCGAGTTCGTCGGCGTCGACAACTACACGCAACTCGCCGACGACGAGCGCTTTCTCAAGGCGGCGCGGAACACGGCCGTGTTCGTCGTCGTCGGCGTCCCGCTGACGATCGCGCTCGGCCTGCTCGCCGCGGTCGGGCTGAACCAGGCGATCGGGCGGATCCAGGGGTTCTTCCGCGTCGGCTACTACCTGCCCGTCGTCACGAGCATCGTCGCGATCGCCGTCATCTGGCGCTACCTGCTCCACCCGGACTACGGGCTCGTCAACGGCGTGCTCGACCAGGTCGGGATCGACGGGCCGAACTGGCTCGGACAACGGTCGACGGCATTGCCGTCGATCGTCGCGCTCGGGATCTGGCGCAACCTCGGGTTCGACATGGTGATCTTCCTGGCCGCGCTCCAGAGCATCAATCCGGCGTTGTACGAGGCGGCGCGCGTCGACGGGGCACGGCCGCACCAGATCTTCTTCCGCATCACCGTTCCGCTCCTGCGGCCGACGATCCTGTTCCTCGCCGTGATCACCTCCGCGGGCTACCTCCAGCTCTTCGAGGAGCCGTTCGTGATGACCGGCGGCGGCCCGCTGGACTCGACGCTCTCGGTCGCGATGTACGTCTACGAGCAGGGCTTCCGCTTCCTCAACCTCGGCTACGCGAGCGCGGTCGCCTACGTCCTCTTCGTCGCGATCATCGTGCTCGCGTTCCTCCAGTTCCGACTGCTGCGGTCGGAGGACACGTGACCACCCTCGAGTCCGCCCGCCAGCCGACCGTGCCGATCGCGCCGGCGGCCCCCGCGCCCGGACGGTTCGCGTGGACGCGGAAGGGCTGGATCGTGGTCCTGCTCCTGGCAGGCCTGGTCGTCATGGTCGGGCCGTTCGTGTGGATGGTCCTCGGCTCGCTGAAGTCGCAGCGCGAGCTGCTCCAGGTGCCGCCGACATGGCTCCCGGCCGACCCGACGGTGTCCAACTACGACCGGCTCTTCGACCGGCTCGACTTCCCGACGTACTTCTGGAACTCGACGCTGATCGCCGTCGCGGTCACGGCGAGCAACGTCGTCTTCTGCTCGATGATGGGCTACGCCCTCGCGAAGCTCCGTTTCGCCGGGCGGAACCTGCTCTTCCTGCTCGTGCTCGGCACGCTGCTCGTCCCGGGGAGCGTCACCCTCGTGCCGCTGTTCGTGCTGATGAGCAAGCTCGAGCTCGTGAACTCGCTCTGGGCCGTGATCCTCCCGGCGGCTGCGGGTCCGCTCGGCGTGTTCCTGATGCGCCAGTTCATGCTGGCGATCCCGGACGACCTGCTGGAGGCGGCGCGCGTCGACGGCGCGGGCGAGTGGACGATCTTCTGGCGGATCGTGATGCCGCTCTCGATCCCGGCGGTCGCGGCCCTCGGGATCGTCACCTTCCTGCCTGCGTGGAACGCGCTCCTGTGGCCGCTCGTGGTGCTGACGAGCGAGGAGAAGTTCACGCTGCCGGTCGCCCTCGCGATCTTCGCCCGCGGCCAGTTCCAGGCCGACTACGGCCTGCTGATGGCCGGGTCCGTCGTCCTCGTGCTGCCGGTGATCGTGCTGTTCTTCGTCCTCCAGCGCCACTTCACCCAGAGCGTCTCGATGACGGGCCTGAAGGGATAACGCCTAGTCAAGGGGGTCAACGATGCACCACCGTCTGCTTCTGCTTCCACTGCTCGCCGTCGCGGTCCTCCTTGCGGCCTCCGCCACGACCGCCAGCGGCGCCGACACGCCGCCGACTCCGTCGGAGCGCACGAAGCTCGAGCGCTACGCGGCGGACACGTGGCAGTCGTTCCTGATGATGCTGAGCCCCGTGACGAGCCTGCCGTCGGACAACGTGAGCGCGACGGGCGTCCGGGCGCAGTACACCTCGCCGACGAACATCGGCACGTACCTCTGGAGCACGCTCGCCGCGCGCGACATCGGGATCATCACGCCTGCCGAGGCGCGGGAGCGGGTCGCGCGCACGCTCGAAAGCGTCGCCCGGCTCGAGCGCCACGAGGCGAGCGGCCAGTTCTACAACTGGTACAACCCGGACACGGGCGAGAAGCTGCGCGTCTGGCCCGCCGACGGCAGCACCGTCCACCCGTTCCTCTCGAGCGTCGACAACGGCTGGCTCGCCGCCGCGCTCGTGATGGTGAGGAACTCCGTCCCGCAGGCGCGCGGGCAGGCCGAGGCGATCCTCGCCGACATGGACTTCGGCTTCTACTACGACCCCGCGGCCGGGCTCGTCCGGGGCGGGTTCTGGGACGAGCCGCCGCCCGGCTGCAGCGTGCTCGACAACTACCGCGACCGCGGCCCCGACGTCTACTACACGTGCCACCACTACGGGGCGCTCAACACCGAGCCGCGGATCGCCAGCTACCTCGGAATCGCGTGGGGCCAGATCCCGCCGTCGCACTACTACCGGATGTGGCGCACGTTCCCGGACACGTGCGACTGGTCATGGCAGGAGATGAAGCCGGATGGCGTGACCCGAACGTACCTCGGCGTGGACGTGTTCGAGGGGCACTACCGGTACCGCGGCATGCGGATCGTCCCGAGCTGGGGCGGCAGCATGTTCGAGGCGCTGATGGTGCCGCTGCTCGTGCCCGAGGAGGACTGGGCACCGCAGTCGTGGGGCGTCAACCACCCGCTCTACGTGCAGGCGCAGATCGAGCACGGGCTCGAGGAGGCCGACTACGGCTACTGGGGCTTCTCGCCCTCGAACAACCCGGACGGAGGCTACAGGGAATACGGCGTCGACCCGATCGGCCTAGAGCCGAACGGCTACGCGTCAGACCAGGAGCGGACCTACGTCGACTACGGGTTCGAAGGCTGCCGGCCCGGCGCGCCAGAGCCGTCCGAGTACGGCCGCGGCGTGGTCACGCCGCACGCGTCGTTCCTCGCGCTCGAGTACGCGCGCGAGGCGGCGCTCGAGAACCTCGCCAACCTCGAGCGCGACTTCGACGCGTACGGCGGCGGCGGCTTCTACGACGCGATCGACGTCGTCACGGGCACGGTCTCCCGTTACTACCTCGCGCTCGACCAGGGGATGATCATGGCCGCGATCGCGAACGAGCTCCGCAACGACCGCATACGACACCTCTTCACGCGGGGCGAGGTCGAGGCGCTTGTCCGGCCGACGATCGCCCCCGAGGAGTTCACCGCCGGCCGTGGCTGACGACGCGCGGGCCGCGTGGGAGGCCCGACACGGCAGGAAGCGCGAGGGGGCTTCGGCCCCCTGGCTTCCGCCCCCGGACGACGTGCGGGCGGAGTCTGGCGCGGGCCACGCGACGCTGCGCTGGTCACCGGTCCCGGGCGCGATCGGGTACGTCGTCGCGCGCGCGCGGTCGCCGGATGGACCGTGGGAGCCGGTCGACCACGGCGGCCGCGACGTCCTCGCCGTCCCGGGGCCGTGGTACTGCGACACGACCGGCGCACGGGGCGAGACCGCGTGGTACTCCGTCGCCTCGATCGCCTCCGCCGAGTCGGACCCCGGGGAG
>DATHTC010000011.1:0-4686 GCA_035463735.1 Gaiellaceae bacterium
CCCGTATGCGCACCTGAAGGAGAACGCCTGGCAGGAGGCCGAGGCGATCGACGCCGCGCTCCAGCGCGGCGAGATCGGGGAGGACGAGTGGCATCGCCGGTGGCACGCGCTCCTCGTGCCCGCCTACCTCGCCGCCCAGACGCCCGGGGGCCAGTCGGGAAAGACCGGGACGGCCGAGGACTGGGAGTGGTCGCGCAGCCACGTCGTGGACGCGATCGACCGTGACGGCTCCTTCCTCGACGTCGGCTGCGCGAACGGCTACCTGATGGAGTGTCTGCCGCGCTGGACGCCGTTTTGCGTGGAGCCGTACGGGCTGGAGATCTCCCCCGAGCTCGCGGAGCTCGCCCGGACGCGTCTGCCGAACTGGGCCGATCGCATCTTCGTCGGCAACGCGCTCGGCTGGGAGGCGCCACGGGAGTTCGACGTCGTGCGGACCGGGTTGGGCTACGTGCCGCCGCGCCGGCGGCCCGAGCTCGTCGAGCGGTTGCTCGGGTACGGGCGCCGCCTGGTCGTCGGCGTGTTCAACGAGCACGAGAGCGAGCACACCACGGAGGACGCGCTCGAGTCGTGGGGGTTCACCATCGGGGGTCGCAGCGTGCGCCCGAACCGCCGGAGGCCCGGGATGGAGTACCGCGTCCTCTGGATCGACGGATGAGCAAGCCGCTTCGTGTCCTCGTGGCCGAGGACGAGACGATCATCCGTCTCGATCTGCGCGGGCTGCTCGAGAACGCCGGGTTCGAGGTCTGCGCGGAGGCGCGCGACGGCGAGGAGGCGGTTCGGCTCGCGCACGAGGCGTCCCCGGACGTCGCGCTCCTCGACGTCAAGATGCCGAAGCTCGACGGGATCGAGGCCGCGCGCCGGATCCTCGACGAGCGCCCGATCCCGATCGTCATGGTGACCGCCTACGGCGAGCGCGACATCGTCTCGCGAGCGGTCGAGGCGGGCGTCTTCGGCTACCTCGTGAAGCCCTTCCGCGAGACCGACCTGCTACCAGCGATCGAGACGGCGCGGGCGCGGCACGAGGAGCTGGCAGCGCTGCGGGAGGAGGCGGAGTCGCTCGCCGACGCGCTCGCGGCCCGCAAGGCGATCGAGCGCGCGAAGGGGCTGCTGATGGCGAAGGAGGGCCTGTCCGAGGCAGACGCGTTCGCGCGGCTCCGCAAGGCGAGCCAGGTATCGGGGAGGCCGTTGCGCGTGATCGCCGAGGCGGTCGTGGACACGCTTCAGGGCTGAGCCAGTACCCAGAGCAGCGCGGTCAGCGAGTAGCCGTCCGTGACCTGCCCGTCCGCGACGAGCGCGCGCACGTCGTCGAGCGGCACCCACTCGACCCGCTCGGCCTCGTCCACGTCGGGCTCGCCCTCCTCGACGGCGCCCTCGGCGAGGAAGACGTGGAACGTCTGGTCGACGCCGCCCGGCGCCGGGTGGTAGGCGAACAGCGCTCGCAGCGGGCCCGGGCGCCAGCCCGTCTCCTCGAGCGTCTCGCGCGCCGCCGCCTCGGCCGGCGTCTCGCCCTCGTCCACCCGGCCGCCGGGGATCTCCCAGCCCCACGAGTCGGTGACGAACCGGTGGCGCCGGAGCAGCAGGACCCCGCGTGCCGGATCGTGGACGACGGCGGCGGCCGCCTCGCGCGGGATCCGCAGCACGTGGTGCTCGAAGCGCGCGCCCGAGGGGAGCTCGACGTCGACGAGCCGGAGGCTCATCCATTCGCTCTCGTAAAGGGAGCGCTCGCCGTGCACCGTCCAGCGCACGCGTGGGAATGTACGTGCGTGGACCACGTCGACCGCATCCGCGACCTGTTCCGCGCGTGGCTGGAGCGCGACGCGCTCACGGTCGCTCGCACGATCGGCAGCGACGTCGTCTGGCGCGTCCCCGGCCGCAGCGCGATGGCGGGCGAGTACCGCGGCCGCGCGGAGATCTTCGCCTTCCTGCGGCGCACGGCCGAGCTCACCGGCGGCACGTATCGCGCCGAGCTCGTCGACGTGTGGGGCGGCGACGAGGTCGTCGTCGGCCTCTACCGCGCGACCGGGACGCGGGACGGGCGGACGCTCGACATCCCGCAGGCGCTCGTGTTCCGCTTCGACGGGGAGGAGCTCCGCGAGGTGCTCGCGGTGCCCGGCGACCCGGAAGCCTTCGAGGCGTTCTGGGCGTAGCGGGCCCCGGGCCCGGCTACGTGACGCGCTCGCCCTGCTGCGCCTCGAACAGGCGCTCCCAGCGGCCCATCAGGCGCTGGAGCTCGTCGCGTGCCTCGCGGTGGGCGGCGAGCAGGTCGGCGTTCGACCAGTCCTCGGCGAGCCGGCGCTCGAGGTCGGCGACCTCCGCCTCGCGCCCGGCGATCGCCGCCTCCACCCGGTCGAGCTCCGACGGCCGCGGCGACGCCGGTCGCGGCGCCTGCCGCGGCTTCTCCTTGCGCGGCTTCGGCTCGGCAGGCGGCGGCGCGTCGCGCTCCGCGCGGACGCGGAGCAGGTCGGCCCAGCCGCCGTCGTAGGAGCGGATCGTGCCGTCCTCGATCGCGAGCGTCCGCTCGGCGACCGCGTCGAGCAGGGCGCGGTCGTGCGAGACGAGCAGCACCGTCCCAGGGAAGTCCTCGAGCGCCGCTTCGAGCGCCTCGCGCGACTCGAGGTCGAGGTGGTTCGTCGGCTCGTCGAGAACGAGGAAGTTCGCGCCGGAGGCGACGACGTGCGCGAGCGCGAGCCGGCGCCGCTCGCCGCCGGAGAGGACGGAGACGGACTTCTCGTGCGCGTCCCAGCCCGAGAAGAGGAAGCGCCCGAGCAGGTTCTGCGCCTGCGGCCGCGGCAGCCCCGTCGCCGCCTGCGTGCAGTCGAGCACCGACTTCGTCAGGTCGAGCTCCACCTCCTGCTGGGAGAAGTAGGCGGGGATCACGCCGTGGCCGAGCCGCGCCCGCCCCGCCTGGGGCTCGCGGCGGCCGAGCAGCGTCTCGAGCAGGGTCGTCTTGCCGCTCCCGTTCGGGCCGACGAGCGCCACGTGCTCGCCGCGTTCGATCGCGAGCCCGACGTCCTCGACGAGCGTGCGCCCGCCAGCCGCCAGCGCGAGGCCCTCGGTCTCGACGACGGTACGGCCGCTGCGGGGCGGGTTCAGGAAGCCGAAGCCGAGCTTCCGCGAGCGGCGGCCGAGGAGCTCCGCCTCCGCCGCGGCGGCCTGCCGCTCCTGCTCGAGGCGCCCGATCTGCGTCAGCTTCGCCTGGGCCTGCTTCGCCTTCGTCTTCTTGTAGCGGAAGCGCTGCACGAAGCGGTCGAGCCGTGCGATGTCGGCGGCGACGCGCTCCGCC
Organism: Gaiellaceae bacterium; assembly: GCA_035463735.1. Classification (GTDB taxonomy): domain Bacteria; phylum Actinomycetota; class Thermoleophilia; order Gaiellales; family Gaiellaceae; genus DATHTC01. The sequence goes on from DATHTC010000011.1 coordinate 3,284, forward strand.
GTCTTCTGCGCGTACGCCGCGCGCTCGGCCTTCTCCCGCCGCCACTCGTGCCACGGGCCGGCGAAGAACGTCGAGCGGCCGGCCTCCAGCTCGAGCGTCGCGGTCGCGACGGCCTCGAGGAACCAGCGGTCGTGCGCGACGAGGATCACGGCGGCGTCGAGGTCGGACAGCTCCTGCTCGAGCCACTCGAGCGAGGCGACGTCGAGGTGGTTCGTCGGCTCGTCGAGCAGCAGCAGGTCGGGATCGCCCCCGAGCGCACGAGCGAGCGAGGCGCGGGTGAGCTCCCCGCCCGAGAACGTCTGCAGCGGCCGGTCGAGGTGCTGGTCGCGGAAGCCGAGCCCGCGCAGGACCGCCGTCTGGTGCTCGCGCCAGGCGTATCCCCCGGCGTGCTCGAGCCGCGCCTGCGCGTCGGCGTAGCGCCGCAGCGTCGCGTCCCCGTGGTCGCCGTCCGCCATCGCCCGCTCGAGGCGCCGCAGCTCGTCCTCGAGCGCGACGAGGTCGGCGGCGCCCGAGAGCACGTACTCGCGCAGCGTCTGGCCGCGCTCGAGCGGCGGCCGCTGGTCGTGCAAGGCGACCCGTGTCCCCTTCTGGAACGCGAGCTCGCCGCCGTGCACCTCCGTCTCGCTCGCGAGGATGCGCAGGAGGGTCGTCTTTCCGGCGCCGTTGGGCCCCGCGAGCGCCACGCGGTCGCGGCGCTCGACCTTGAACGAGACGCCGTCGAACAGGAGGTTCCCGCCGAGCTCCTTGCGGAGGTTCGATGCGATCACGACTGCCACGAGAGGGAAGGGTAGAGGCGTGCGCGTGATCGGCCTCGACGTGGGCACCTCTTCGGCGCGGGCGCTCCTCTTCGACGAGGAGGCGCGGTCGGTGGGCGCGGGCGCGCGGGTGCGCTACGGCCCGACCCGCGGCCACTCGGGGCGGCTCGGGGTGTTCGACGCGGATGAGTTAGTGGCTCTGAGCCACGAAGTCGTCTCCGCGGCGCGGCGGGCGGCGGGCCGCGTGGAGGCGGTCGCGATCTCGTGCTTCTGGCACAGCCTCGTCGCGCTCGACCAGCGGGGGCGCCCGCTCACGGGCGCGCTCACCTGGCGCGACGACCGCTCGGCCCCCGACGCGGAGCCGCTGGCGCGACGGCTCGACGAGGATGCCGTCCACTCCCGCACCGGCGGTCCGCTGCACCCGAGCTTCTGGCCGGCGAAGCTCGCCTGGCTCCGCCGCGAGCAGCCGGAGGCGTTCGCCGAAGCGCGGCGGTTCGTCTCGTTCCCCGACCTCCTCGTCGATTCCGCCCGCACGAGCATGTCGTCCGCGAGCGCGACCGGCCTCCTCGACCAGCGCACGCTCGCATGGGACGAGGAGCTCTGCGCGGTGCTGGGCGTCGACCCGACGCGGCTGCCGGCCCTCGACGA
>DATHTC010000012.1:0-7370 GCA_035463735.1 Gaiellaceae bacterium
CACGTTCGGCTGGCAGCTCGGCCGCGAGTCGCCGTTCTCGATCTGGGACTGGCGGCAGTACCACGCCGAGGGAATTCCGGACCTCCACCTCGTCCAGCGGGCGCTCCAGGTCGCGCTCGTCGTGGCCGCCGTGACCGTCGCGTTCGTGCCGCGCCGGAAGTCGCCGCTCCAGCTCGCTGCGCTGACGGGGGCGCTGATCGCGGGCTTCGAGCTCGTGCTCGAGCACTGGTCGTACCTCTACATCCCGTGGTTCTACGCGTTCGCGGCGTTCGCGCTCCTGGCCGGGACACCGCGGACGGCGCCGCCCCCGCCGGAGGAGGAGGCCGCCCACGATGCGCCGCGAGCGCTGGTCCGCGCCGGCTGACCCCGCGTCGGCGGCGGTCGCGGTCGTCGCGGCGACGGCGGCGCTCGCGTTCTCCTGGGCGCTCCTGCACGGCGGCTTCTGGGACGACGACCAGATCGTCGACACGCCGGTGTACGAGCGGTACGGCGATGCGATCGCCCGCGGGGAGGTGCCCTACCGCGACTTCCGGCCCGAGTACCCACCGCTGGCGCTGCCCGCGTTCGCGCTCCCCTCGCTCGCCGTCGGCGCCGAGGCGCCGCACGACGACTACGCCCGGGTGTTCGACCTGCTCATGCTCGCGTGCGCGGTCGTCGCGCTCGTCGTCGTGGCCGTGACGCTCGTCGGGCTCGGCGCCTCGCTCGTGCGGCTCGCGGCGGCGCTCGCGCTGATCGCGGTCTCGCCGCTCCTGCTCGGGTCGGTCGTGCTCTCGCGCTTCGACCTGTGGCCGGCCGCGCTCGTCGCGGGTGCGCTCGCGGCCGCCGTCCACGGCCGCGACCGTCTCGCCGGAGGCGCGCTCGGGGCCGCGGCGGCCGCGAAGGTGTACCCGCTCGTGCTCGTGCCGGTCCTCGGCGCGTGGGTGTGGCGCCGCCGCGGCCGGCGGGCCGCGCTCGCCGCCGGCGCGGTGTTCGCCGCGGTCGTCGCCGTCTGCGTCGTGCCGTTCCTCCTCGTTGCGCCCGGAGGCTTCGGCGTGAGCCTGTGGCGCCAGCTCGATCGGCCGCTCCAGCTCGAGTCCCTCGCGGCGGCGGCGCTCGTCACCCTCCGCGCCGCCGTCGGCCTCGACGTCGAGATGGTCGGCAGCCACGGCTCGCAGAACGTCGCGGGCGCGCTCGGCGAGGTGGCGGGCGTGCTCTCGACGGCGGCCGCCGCCGTCGTGCTCGTCTGGCTGTGGGCCCGGTTCGCCCGCGGCCCGATGACGCGCGAGCGCCTCGTCGGCTACGCCGCCGCGTGCGTGGTCGCGTTCGTCGCGCTCGGGAAGGTGCTCTCGCCGCAGTTCCTCGTCTGGCTCGTCCCGCTCGTCCCGCTCGTCGGCGGCCGTCGCGGCATGCGGGCGTCGGCGCTCCTCGCGCTCGCGCTCGTGCTCACCCAGCTCTGGTTCCCGAGCAGGTACTGGACCTACGCGCGTGAGCTCGACGGCGGTCTCGCCGTGCTCGTCCTCGTCCGCGACCTCGTGCTCGTCGCGCTCGTCGGCGTCCTCGTCTGGTCCGACGGCGGGCGCGGGACGGTGGCCTCCGTGGACGAACGCGATCCCGACGAGGCGGTCGAGGAGCTCCGGGAGAGCGACGAGGAGCCGTCGCGCGACGAGCGCGCGTTCCTCGAGCCAGAGCACGTCCCCGAGGTACCGGGCGAGCCCGCCGGCTCCCCCGGCGAGCAGCAGCGCCCCTGACGCCTACAGCTCGAGCCGGAACGCCTCGCAGCTCGACGCGCGGCCCGTCCGCGGGTCGCACTCGACGAGCGCGCCCTCGATCCGCACGCCGCCGGCCGCCGGCTCGAACCGCACCGGCATCCCCGTCCGCAGCCGCCTGAGGATCAGCTCGGCGTCGACCCCGATCACGGAGTCGTGCGGGCCGGTCATGCCGACGTCCGAGAGCGCGGCGGTCCCGCCCCGGAGGACGCGGGCGTCGTTCGTCTGCACGTGGGTGTGCGTGCCGAGGACGGCGGTTGCGCGCCCGTCGAGCCAGCGCGCCATCGCCACCTTCTCGCTCGTCGCCTCGGCGTGAAGGTCGACGACCAAGACGGCGGCCGCGCTCCGCGCTTCGTCCACGAGCTCGTCCACGACCTCCCAGGGTGCGTGTGCGACGTCGAGGAACAGCGAGCCCATCAGGTTGAGGACGGCGACGGGGGTGCCGTCGCGCGCCGGCGCGACCGCGATCGAGCGGCCGGGCGCGAAGCGCGACAGGTTCGCGGGTCGGATGACGCGCTCCGAGACGGCGAGGTACGGCGCGAGCTCGCGCCGCGCCCACGTGTGGTTCCCGAGCGTGACCACGTCGGCGCCCGCGGCCAGCAGCCGGTCGGCGAGCTTCGGCGTGATCCCGCGGCCGTCGGCGGCGTTCTCGCCGTTCACGACGCAGAAGTCGACCTCGAGCTCCTCGCGCAGGCCGGGCAGGCGCTCCTCGACGGCCCGCCGGCCGGGCGCGCCGAAGACGTCGCCGACGAAGAAGATCCTCACCGCGCGCGCCCGGCCGGCACGCGCGGCTAGTTCAGCGCCAGGGTCGCCGCCGGCCGCACCTCGAGGGTGACGTGGTTGCCGGCGTCCTGCGTGTGGTCGGCGAGGGCCATCTGCTCCACGCCCGAGAAGTCGAGCACGCGGCCGAGCCGGTGGGTCGCCGCGACGACCGTCGAGCCGACCGTGAGGGCCGGGTCGGCCTCGAGCCGGCTCACGGAGACGACGAGCGAAGGCGCCGTCGCCGGCTGGAGGTCGACGCGGACGCCGTGCGGGCGCCCGTCCACGACGTAGTCGGTGATGCCGACGACGGTGCCGTCGACCGGCGAGAAGACGTCGGTGCCCGGTGCCGCCCCGACCGCGAGCGCGGACGTCGAGGTGCCCTGGCCGCCGCGAAGCCGGTACCACACGAGCCCGCCGTCGTCGCGGCCCAGGATGCGGTCGAGGAGCCGGCCGAGGCGGCCGCGGTTCCCCTGGCGGCCGAGCGGCTCGAGCGCGAGCGCGTCGCCGCCTGCACCGTAGTAGCCGAGCACCGTCAGCTGCTGCTGCGCGACGGGGAGGTCGAGTCGCAGCTCGCCGACCTGTGCCACGACCTGCGGGACGGGACTGGACGGGGCGAGGCCCAGCGGGACGGCCGCGACCGTCGAGCTCACGCGCGTCGACGGCGCCGAACCGAAGGCGGTCAGCAGGAGGGTGACGACGACCGCCGTCGCCACGAGCGCCAGCCCGAGGAAGCGGCGGCCGTGGGCTGCCGGGCGCGGCTGCCGGCGACGGGCACGCGAACGGCGCCCGGACGGGCGGGGCGACGGCATGGGCGGCACGGTAACGGAGGGCTCCACGGCTTTCAACCTGCGGCGCTGCGGGGGAGATTGTGACAGGTCTTCGCCTGCAGTGATGCCGGGTTCCTCCCAGAGTTCGTGACGGTTCAGCGCGAGGTTGCCGTCCTCGAAGAAGGACCACTCCCACGCCGCCTCCCGGAGGGGCACGACGGCGGCGGTACGCTCTTCCCGATGCCGCCGCGTCCGCCGATCGTGATCCCGCGGTGGATCCAGCTCGTGGGCCTTCCGCTCCTGCTCCTGCTCGCCTGGGCGGTCGCCGGCGCGGTCCGTCACGCCGTCTTCGTCTTCCTCGTCGCGGCCATCGTCGCGCTGCTGCTCGACCCGCTCGTGCGCCGCGTCGAGGCAGCGCCGAGGGTCAGGATCCCTCGCGACCTCGCGGTCGCGGTCGTGTACCTCGGCTTCGCGGCTGTCGTCGCCATCGCCGTCGTCGGGCTCGCGACCGTCGTGGTCGACCGGACCACCGCGGCGGTGGACCGGATCGACGCCTACCTTACGAGCGAGGACGGACAGACCGGGCTCACCGGGGCCGAGAACGACGTGGAGCGCCTCCAGCGGTGGCTCGACGCGCACGGCCTCGAGCGCATCCAGGTGGAGGAGGACGCCCAGCGCTGGCTCGAGGAGCTCGGCGCGAACGACGTCACGGGCTGGACCCAGCGGGCGCTCGACGTCGCGGAGGGGGCGGCGATCTCGATCGCGACGCTGCTCTTCACGCTCGTGCTGGTCGTCGTCGTCTCGATCTACATGCTCCTGGACATGGCGCGGCTGTCGCGGGCGGCGGACCGGCGCTTCCCGCCGCACGACGGCGGGCCGCCGCTGGTCGAGCGGGTCGAGCGGGCGCTCGTCGGCTACGTCACGGGGCAGCTGCTCGTGTCGGCGATCATCGGCGCGAGCGCCGGCGTCGGCATGTGGGCGCTCGGCGCGCTCGGGTGGGTGCCCGGAGCCGACCGGTACGCGCTCGTGTTCGGGGCCTGGGTCGCGCTGATGGAGCTGATCCCGTACCTCGGGCCGTGGCTCGGCGCGGTCCCGCCGGCGCTCTACGCGCTCGTGGTCGAGCCCGTGTCGTTCGTGTGGGTGGCGCTCCTCTTCCTCGCGATCCACCAGATCGAGGGCCACATCGTGATCCCCAACGTGATGGGGACCGCCCTGCGGCTCCACCCGCTGCTCGTCATCTTCGGCCTCCTCGCCGGGGCGGAGATCTACGGGCTCGCGGGCGCGCTCGTGGCGCTGCCGGTGCTCGCCGCCCTCCGCGCGCTGTGGGAGTTCTTCTCCGACCGCGTCTCGCTCGAGCCGTGGCGCGACGGCCGCGTCACCGTCGAGGTCGAGGAGGACGAGCACGCGGACGCGGACGCGGAGGCCCTGACCCCGCCGAGGGCGACTGCGGCCCGGTGACGGGAGCGCAGCCGCTCGTCCGCGCGCACGGGCTCGCGCGTCGGTTCGGCGCGCGCGTCGCGCTCGACGGCGTCGACTTCGAGCTGCTCCCCGGCGAGATCGTCGCGCTCGTGGGGCCGAACGGCGCCGGGAAGTCGACGCTGCTCTCGGTGCTCGCCGGCGCGGTCGAGCCGAGCGGCGGCACGGTCGAGTGGGCGGACGGCACGCGCGCGGGGTGGGTGCCGCAGCGGGCCGGCGTGTACGCGCGGCTGACGTCGCGCGAGAACCTCGAGCTGTTCGCGCGGCTCGAAGGCGAGGACGTGCCGGCGGCCGAGGCGGCGCGGTTGCTGGAGGCGTTCGACCTCCCGCCCGACGTGCCCGCCTCGCTGCTGTCCGTCGGGAACCGCCAGCGCCTCAACGTCGCGGTCGCGCTGATCGGCCGCCCCGACGCGCTGCTCCTCGACGAGCCGACGGCGTCCCTCGATCCCGGCCACCGCCGCCGGTTGTGGGAGGTGGTCGCGGAGGTGGGCGGACGGGGCGGCGCGGTCGTGTTCTCGACCCAGAACCTCGAGGAGGTCGAGCGGCACGCCGCGCGCTGCGTCGCCCTCCGCGACGGCGTCGAGGTCCGGCCGGAGGACGTCTGGGAGTGAGACCAACGCTGCGCGTGCTCGGCAAGGACCTGCGCGTGCTGCGGCGGTCGCCGCTCCTCCTCGCGGTGCTGCTCGCGTACCCGCTGCTGATCGCCGGGCTCGTCGGCCTGGTCGCCCAGTACGCGAACGCGAAGCCGCGCGTGGCCCTCGTCGACCTCGACGGGCTGCCGGATCAGGTGGAGGTCGGCGGCCAGACCTTCCAGGTGAACCGGACGATCGACCGCGTCGCGCAGGAGGTCGACCTCGTCCGCCTCGACGCGGACGAGGCCGAGCGGCAGCTGGACACCGGCCGGGTGGTCGCGGTGGTCACGGTGCCGCCCGGGTTCGTGTCCGAGTTGCGCGCGATGGCGCGCTCGCCGCAGCTGGAGCTCGAGACCACACGCGGCGGGCTCGCGCCGCGGGTGACGCAGCAGGTGCAGGCGCTCGTCTACCAGCTGAACCGGGAGCTCCAGGACGCCTACATCGAGGCGAACCTCGAGTACGTCGACCTCATCCTCGAAGGAGGCGACGGCGACTTCGGCGGACAGCAGTTCGACGTCCTCGGCCTGGAGGAGACGGAGCGGCTGCTGGACGAGCTCCCGCCGGGGCCGCGGCTCGACGCGATCCGGGACTTCGTCGACACGGCGCAGGTCGCGCTCGCGCAGACGGACGACGCGCTCACGGCCACGGCGAACCCGATCGAGCTCGTCGAGGCGCCGGAGCGGGGCCGGACCTGGGCGCTCTCGGCGCAGGTGCAGGCGTACGCCCTCGCGCTCGTGACGACGCTGCTGGCGCTCCTGCTCGCGGCCGGCGCGCTCGCGGCGGAGCGCGACGAGAACGTCGTCGGGCGTCTCGCGCGCGGACTCGTCTCGCTGGGGCAGCTCGTGGCGGCGAAGGCGGCGCTCGCGGCGCTCGTCTCGCTCCTGCTCGGCACCGCGATCGCTGTCGGCTTCGGGCTCGCGGTCGAGCTCGGCGACGTGGAGGGCGGCGAGCCGTGGTCGCGCGTGCCCCTGCTCGCGGCGGGCGTGGCGCTCGCCGGGGCGTGCGCAGGCGCACTCGGCGCGCTCGTCGGGGCGCTCGCCCGCGAGGCGCGCACGGCATCCCTCGTCGCCGTCCTCGTCGTGCTGCCGATCGTGTTCCTCGGGCTCGTGCCGAGGGAGGTCGCGCCCGCGGCGGGATGGCTCAGCGACGCGCTGCCGTACGCACACGCCGTGCGCCTCTTCGCGGCGTCGCTGTACGACGTCGACCCCTGGCGGACCGTGCTCGTCGAGGCCGCCTGGCTCGCCGCGCTGACCCTCGTCTTCGGCCTCGGCGCCCGGGCGGCCGCGCGTAGGCTTCTCGCATGAGCTCGTTCCCGGCGACGCGCCTGCGGCGGCTCCGGCGCACGGCCGCGGTTCGCTCGCTCGTGCGCGAGACGCGGCTCGACCTCGACCGGTTCGTGATGCCGCTGTTCGTCGGGCCCGACACGCGGTCGAACCCGGAGCTCCCGCCGCTCGGCCGGCATTCCGTCGACGACCTCGTCGGCGAGGTGGAGGGGCTCGTCCGCCTGGGCGTGCCCGCGGTGCTCCTGTTCGGGATCCCGGAGGAGAAGGACGACGAGGGCTCCGGCGCGTGGGACGAGCACGGGATCGTGCAGGAGGCGCTGCGCGCGCTGCGGCCGCGCTTCCCGGAGCTGCTGCTGCTCACGGACGTCTGTCTCTGCGAGTACACCGCGCACGGTCACTGTGGGCTGCTGCGCGGGGAGGAGGTGCTCAACGACGAGACGCTCGAGGCGCTCGCGCGCACGGCGGTCTCGCACGTGGAGGCCGGCGCCGACGCGGTCGCGCCGAGCGACATGATGGACGGGCGCGTGGGCGCGATCCGGGCGGCGCTCGACGAGCGGGGCCACGAGGCGACGGCGATCGTCGCGTACTCCGCGAAGTACGCGTCGGCGTTCTACGGCCCGTTCCGAGAGGCCGCCGACTCGGCGCCGTCGTTCGGCGACCGCCGCGGCTACCAGATGGATCCGGCGAACGTCCGCGAGGCCCTGC
>DATHTC010000013.1:0-4066 GCA_035463735.1 Gaiellaceae bacterium
GCGGGCGCGGCGCACCTCCCCTTCGGCGTCCTCCGCGGGTACGCGGGCACCGACCTGGCAGCGCGGACACGGGTCGCCACCGTCGCGTGCCCGTTCACCGGCGAGGAGCTCGCGGCGGTGCCCGCGCACCGGCCGGACGTCGGCGTCGTCCACGCGCAGCAGGCCGACCGCGCCGGGAACGTTCAGCTCTGGGGGATCGCGGGCGTGCAGAAGGAGACGGTGCTGGCGTCGGCGCGCTCGATCGTCACCGTCGAGGAGGTCGTCGACCGGCTCGAGCCGCGTCCCGGGGCGGTCGTGCTGCCGTCGTGGGTGGTGACGGCGGTCGCTCCCGCACCGGGCGGCGCCCACCCGTCGTACGCCCACGGCTACTACGAGCGTGACAACGGCTTCTACCTGCGCTGGGACGCGATCAGCCGCGACCGCGCGGCGTTCACGGCGTGGCTCGACCGGCACGTGCGCGGCACCGGGGACGTCGAGGAGTACCGCCGCAGCCTCGGCGAGGCGGAGGTCCCGGCGTGAGCGCCGTCGGCTACGAGCCCGACGAGCTGATGGCGGTCGAGGCTGCCCGCCGCCTCCGCGACGGCACCGTCTGCTTCGTCGGCATCGGCCTGCCCTCCCTCGCGGCGAACCTCGCCCGCGCGACGCACGCGCCCGGGGTCGTGCTCGTGTACGAGAGCGGCACGATCGGCGCGAAGCCGACGGAGCTGCCGCTCTCGATCGGGGACGGGGAGCTCGCCGAGACGGCCGACGTCGTCGTCCCGGTGCCGGAGATGTTCGCCTACTGGCTCGGCGGCGGTCGGGTCGACGTCGGCTTCCTGGGCGCCGCGCAGATCGACCGGCACGGGAACCTCAACAGCACGGTGATCGGCGACTACGACCGGCCGACCGTGCGGCTCCCGGGGGCGGGCGGCGCGCCGGAGATCGCCACCTCCGCCCGGGAGGTGTTCGTGCTGCTCCGGCAGAGCCCGCGGACGTTCGTCGCCGAGCTCGACTTCACCACGAGCGTCGGCGGGCGCGTGTCGGTCGTCGTCACCGACCTGGGGATCCTCGAGCCGCGCGGCGACGACCGCGAGCTCACGCTGACGCACGTGCACCCGGGTGTCGACGCGGAGCGGGCGCGGGCGGCGACGGGGTGGGACTTGCGCGTCGCCGACGATCTGCGCGAGATTCAGGCCCCGACGGAGCACGAGCTCGCGGCGCTGCGGGCGCTGCGGACGAAGGGAGCGCGGTGAGCGAGATCGACCCGGCATACCTCTACCCCGACTACCGCTCGACGGTGACACGGGCCCCGTCGCGGCCGCTCCTGACGCTCCCGGAGGAGCTCCACGACCTGGCCGCGCCGGTGTTCGGCGAGGACGACGTCTCGCCCGGCGACGCGGATCTGACGACGCAGCACGACGGCGAGCCGCTCGGCGAGCGGATCATCGTCACCGGGCGCGTCCTCGACGAGGGGGGCATGCCGCTGCCGGGCGCGCTGGTCGAGATCTGGCAGGCGAACGCCGCGGGGCGCTACCACCACGACGTCGACCGGCACCCGGCGCCGCTCGACCCGAACTTCGGCGGCGCGGGCCGCACGCTCACGGACGCGGACGGCTCGTACCGGTTCGTCACGGTCAAGCCGGGCGCGTACCCGTGGCGCAACCACCCGAACGCGTGGCGGCCCGCGCACATCCACTTCTCCGTCTTCGGGCGTGCGTTCACGCAGCGCCTCGTGACGCAGATGTACTTCCCCGGCGACCCGCTCTTCCCGTACGACCCGATCTTCAACGCCGTGCGCGACCCGAAGGCGCGCGAGCTCCTGGTCTCGACGTTCGACCTCGAGACGACGGTGCCGGAGTGGGCGCTCGCGTACCGGTGGGACATCGTCCTCCGGCGGACGCCGGTCGAGGCATGACGCGATGAGGACGCCCTCGCAGACCGTCGGGCCGTACTTCGCGCTCGGCCTGTGCCGGCGGCCGCAGCACGAGCTACCCGACGGCACGCTCCGCGTCGAGGGGCAGGTCCTCGACGGCGAGGGCGTGCCGATCGACGACGCGGTGCTCGAGCTCTGGGACCCCGCCGTCGGCTGGGCCCGCTGCGGCACCGACCGTGAGGGCCGCTACGCGTTCTCCGTCCCCGAGGGCGCCCGTCGCTTCGAGCTGACGGTGTTCGCGCGCGGCCTGCTCAAGCCCGCGCTCACACGGCTCTACCTCGACCCGGCCGGCGCCGAGGACCCCACGATGGTCGCGGCTCGCGACGACGGCGGCTACCGCTTCGACGTCCGCATGCAGGGCGAGAGGGCGACCGCCTTCTTCCAGCTCTGGCCAGACCAGGAGGCTTCGCAGTGAGCACACGCACAGCCCCGCCCTTCCGCGCCGACCACGTGGGCAGCCTGCTCCGCCCCCCGCAGCTCCTCCAGGCGCGCGACGACCACGCCGCCGGGCGCATCGACGACGACGAGCTGCGGGCGGTCGAGGACGATGCGATCCGCGAGGTCGTGCGGAAGCAGGAGGAGGTCGGCCTGCGGTCGGCGACGGACGGCGAGTTCCGCCGCGCGTCCTGGCACATGGACTTCATCTACCAGCTCGACGGGATCACGAAGGAGGCCGGCCACATCGCCGTGAAGTTCTTCAACCCCGAGGGCGAGATCGAGTTCACGCCCGCGGCCCTCCACGTGGACGGGAAGCTCGGCGTCTCCCGGACGATCTTCGGCGACGCCTTCGAGTTCCTTCGGCAGACGGTGACGCGCAACGTTCCCAAGCTGACGATCCCGTCGCCGAGCATGGTCCACTACCGCGGCGGCAAGGTGGCGATCGACGAGACCGTGTACCCGGAGCTGGACGAGTTCTGGGCCGACCTCACCGCCGCCTACCGCGAGGAGGTGCGGCGCCTCGGCGAGCTCGGCTGCACGTACCTCCAGCTCGACGACACGAGCCTCGCGTACATGAACGACCCGCACCAGCGCGAGTACATCGCCTCCATCGGCGGCGACGCGGAGCGCCAGCACGTGGAGTACATCCGCCACATCAACGAGTCGCTCGCGGAGCGCCCCGAGGGGATGACCGTGACGACGCACATGTGCCGCGGCAACTTCCGCTCCTCGTGGGCCGCCGAGGGGTCGTACGACTTCGTCGCCGAGGCGCTGCTCAACGAGCTCGAGGTGGACGGCTACTTCATGGAGTGGGACGACGAGCGCTCGGGCGGCTTCGAGCCGCTGCGCTTCCTCCCCAGGGGCGAGAAGCAGGTCGTGCTCGGGCTCGTGACCACCAAGCGCGGCGAGCTCGAGTCGAAGGACCTGCTCAAGCGGCGAATCGAGGAGGCGTCGCGGTACGCGCCGCTCGAGCAGCTCTGCCTCTCGCCCCAGTGCGGCTTCTCGTCGACGGTCGAGGGGAACGTGCTCGGGGACGAGGAGCAGTGGGCGAAGCTGCGCCTCATCGTCGAGGTCGCGGAGGAGGTGTGGGGCTAGCGGCGGCGACGGTCCGCGAGGCGACGTTCGACGTCTTCCGCCGGCGCGGGCTGACGACGCTCTTCTCGAACCCGGGCTCGACGGAGGTGCCGTTCCTCGCCGGTCTGCCCGACGACATCCGCTTCGTGCTCGCCCTCCACGAGGGCTCGGTGGTCGGGATGGCGACGGGCTACGCGCTCGGCCGCGCCGGGCCGGCGCTCGCGCTCCTGCACACGACCGCGGGACTGGGGAACGCCGCCGGCGCGCTCGCGACCGCGCGCGTCAACCGCGCGCCGCTCGTCGTCGTCGTCGGCCAGCAGGACCGGCGGCACCTCGCATTCGAGCCGTTCCTCGCGGGGCGGCTTCGCGGCCTCGCGGGCGAGTATCCGGTCTGGACTGACGAGCCGGTACGGGCGCAGGACGTCCCCGGGGCGATCGAGCGGGCGTGCCACGAGGCGGTGACCGCCCGCGGGCCGGCGATCGTCGTCGTGCCGATGGACGACTGGCTCCAGCCCGTCGACGGGGACCGCGAGGACGCGGCCGCGGCGCGCGTCGTGCCCGCCTCGGCCGTCGACCCCGCCGCAGTCGACGAGCTCGCCGCGTTCCTCGAGACGGCTCGCTCGCCGGCGCTCGTCGTCGGCG
>DATHTC010000014.1:0-2433 GCA_035463735.1 Gaiellaceae bacterium
GACCCGCTCGTGCGGGCGGCGCGGATCCGCCATGCGGTCGACGATCACCTCGGGCCGGTGCTCCCCTGGGACGTCCGCCGGAGGCGGACCCAGCTCCGGCCGGACACCGGGACGATCTTCGTCGACGGCGAGGTCGAGCCCGACGCGCTGGAGGGGCTGCCGCCGGACCGCGTCTCGGAGGACTACCGGCGCCAGGTCGCCGCGACGCCGTGGTACCTGCGCGCGATCATGCGCGAGGAGCGGCGGTCGACGATCGCGGCGTGGCCGACGCCCGCGTGGGCGGCGCGGGTGTACCCGGAGCTCGACGCGACGGAGGGACGGCGCCGGCTGCTGCAGGACCTCCTCTGGTTCTGCCGGCTCGGGCCCGACGACCCGCCCGGCCTCGACGGCTGGGAGCGCCACCTGCAGGCGCTGCGCGACCGCGCGGTGCGACTGACGGAGCTCGAGCTCGCGCGTGTCGAGCTGCGCGCTCCCGGCACGGAGCTGTCGTTCGCGCTCTCGCCGCGCACGCGGTGGCTCGGCGGCCTCGACACGGGCGTCGACGGGCGCGAGTACGCCGCGAACATGCCGACGGAGGAGAACTACACCTCGCCCGACTTCCGCGGCACCGAGGGGACGTTCCGCTGCTCGAAGCCCCTGTCCCTGCTCGGCCGCACGATCGAGGAGCTCGCCGGCGAGTTCCGCGGCGGCAGCCTGGTGCGCCTCGAGGCCGCGACGGACGCGCAGCGCGACTTCCTCGCCGCGTTCCTCGACGCGGACGAGGGGGCGCGGCGCGTCGGGGAGGTTGCGCTCGTCGACGCGGCGCAGTCGCGTATCGGCCGGACCGGGCGGATCTACGAGAACACCCTCGTCGACGAGAACGCCGCGGCCCACTTCGCGTTCGGCTTCGGCCTCGGGGTCGCGCGCGAGCCGGGCGATCGCGCGGGCGCGCGCACGGTCAACCGCTCGACCGTCCACCTCGACGTGATGGTCGGCACCGACGATCTCGACGCCGTCGGCGTGCGCGCGGTCGGCGAGCGGGTGCCGCTGCTCGCGGACGGCGCGTGGCAGCTCTAGTGGCCGGCGCCGAGCGCGAGCCGACGCTGCCCGCCGAGCAGCTCGAGCGGTACGCGGACGCGATCGTCGGCTCGTGCCTCCACCTCGCCCCCGGCGACCTGCTGCTGCTGCGGGCGGCGCTCGAGCACCGCGAGCTCGTCGTCGCGCTCGCCGAGGCCGCCTACCGCGGCGGCGCCCGCCACGTCCAGGTCGTCTACCTCGACGACCGGGTCGAGGCCGCGCGTGTCCGCCACGTCCCCGGCGAGCTGCTCGGGCACGCGTCCCCGCGCGGTCCCGTGCGGCACCCGGAGTTGCGCAGGCCGACGACGGCCTCGGTGCGGATCGTGGGCGAGCCGGATCCCGGCGTCTACGACGACCTCCCGGCGGAGCGCGTACGTGAGCACGCGCTGGCGGTGCAGCGCGCCGAGCGCCCCTGGCTCCGCGCCGGGCTCGAAGGACGCCGTCGCGGCACGGTCGTCGCCTGGCCGACCCGCGCGTGGGCGGCGCTCGTCTACCCACAGCTCGACGACGACGCGTCGCGGCGGCGCCTCGCCGAGGACCTGCTGGCGTTCTGCCGGCTCGGCCCCGACGACCCTGCCGACAGCTGGGACGCCCACGCCGCCGTGCTCCTCGAACGCCGGCGCGCGCTCGAGGCGGAACGGCTCGAGGCGCTCGAGCTGCGCGGCCGCGGCACCCGCCTCGACCTCCGCCTCGCGCCCGGCGTCCGCTGGCTCGGCGGCCCGCGCGTGACGACGGCCGGCGCGCCGTTCACGCCGAACTTCCCCACGGAGGAGAGCTTCACCAGCCCGCTGGCCGGCAGCGTCGAGGGCACCTTCCGGTGCTCGCGGCCGCTCGTCCGCGGCCGGCTGATCGACGGCATCGAGGGCGAGTTCAGGCGTGGCCGGCTCGTGCGCCTCGAGGCGGCCGATCCGAGCGGCCGTGACTTCCTCGCGGGGCTGCTGTCGGTTGACCCGGGCGCGCGGCGGATGGGGGAGGTCGCGCTCGTCGACCGCTCCTCGCGCATCGGCCGCACCGGCCGTGTCTACTACAACACGCTCCTCGACGAGAACGCGGCGGCCCACTTCGCCTTCGGCGCCGCGTACACGCAGACGCGGCCGCCCGAGACGGGCCGCCGCGGCCTCAACCGCTCGGCCGTCCACCTCGACGTGATGATCGGCACCGACGACTTCGAGGTGACGGGGGTCCGTGGCGACGGCTCCCGGGTGCCGCTGCTCGCTGACGGCACGTGGCAGCTCGAGGCGTAGCGCCGGCACCACCCGATCGAGTGATGCTGTTCGAGGGAGGGGCCGCCGATCGGAGCACCGTGGAGCCGTACGCGCAGAGCGACCGCCCCTGGCCGACGCACGACCACGGCGACGCCCCGACGCCCCCGCCCGA
>DATHTC010000015.1:0-5585 GCA_035463735.1 Gaiellaceae bacterium
GGGTCTGGGAGGAGGAGGGGCAGGCGGGCCCGCCACTCGAGAGCGCGGCCGAGCTCGACCCTCTCCCGCGCGGTCAGGCTCACTCCTTCGAGGCGCAGCGACCGGCGATCGCGGCACGCGGGCATGCGGAGGCCGAGGCCGAGCTCGCCGCCATGGTGCGCCAGGGACGCCGTGTCCTCGTCGCGTTCCCGCATCTCGGCGAGGCGCTGCGCGCGCAACGACTCCTGCGCAGGGTCGAGGCCGACGTCGACGAGGACGGGAGGCCGCTACCGGACGAGCCCTCTCTCCGCTTCGTCGTCAGCCCGGCGCGCAGGGGGTTCGTGTGGCGCGAGCTCGGCCTCGCGCTGCTCCCCGACACGCAGGTCTTCCGCAAGCGCCCGCCGCGCGCGGACGCGCGGCTCGGACGGGCGCTGCAGTCCTTCGCCGACCTGCGCACCGGCGACTACGTCGTGCACGAGGACCACGGCGTTGGGCGGCTGCTCCGCTTCGAGACGAAGGCGGTCGCCGGCGTCACGCGCGACTACCTGCACCTCGCGTTCCGGGGCGAGGATCGCCTGTACGTCCCGCACGAGCAGCTCGGGAAGGTCGGCCGCTACATCGGAGCGGACGCGAAGGCGCCGGCGCTCTCGAAGCTCGGGGGCAAGGCGTGGCAGCTCCTCAAGAGCCGCGCGCGTGAGGGGATCCGCGAGCTCGCGGGCGAGCTCCTCCGCCTCTACGCGCAGCGGCAGCAGGCCGCCGGGGTCGCGTACGACCTGCGTCACGAGTACCTCGACCAGCTCGAGGCGAGCTTCCCGTACCAGGAGACCGACGACCAGCGTGCCGCGATCGAGGCGGTCAAGGAGGATCTCGAGGCGCCGCAGCCGATGGACCGGCTCGTGTGCGGCGACGTCGGCTTCGGGAAGACCGAGGTGGCCGTCCGCGCAGCCTTCGCGGTCGCGCTGAACGGGAAGCAGACCCTGATGCTCGTCCCGACGACCGTGCTCGCCCAGCAGCACTGGAACACGTTTCGCGAGCGCTTCCGCGACTTCCCGCTGACCGTCGAGATGGTCTCGCGCTTCCGGAGCGCGAAGGAGACGAAGCAGGTGCTCGCGGACTTCGCGTCCGGGAAGGTCGACGTGCTGATCGGGACGCACCGCGTGCTCTCCCGCGACGTGATCCCGAAAGACCTCGGGCTCGTGATCGTCGACGAGGAGCAGCGGTTCGGGGTGGCGCAGAAGGAGCTGCTGAAGGCGCTGCGGCTCGAGGCCGACGTGCTCACCCTGACGGCGACGCCGATCCCGCGCACGCTGCACATGTCGCTCGCCGGGCTGCGCGACATCGCCGTGATCGAGACGCCGCCGGAGGGACGCCGGCCGATCCGGACGACCGTCGGCGAGTACGACGAGGAGCTCGTCAAGCAGGCGCTCGAGCGCGAGCACGAGCGCGGCGGCCAGTCGTTCTACCTCCACAACCGCGTCGAGACGATCGACGAGGCGGCCGAGAAGGTCCGCCAGCTCTGTCCCGGCCTGCGCGTCCTCGTCGCACACGGGCAGATGCGCGAGCGGGAGCTCGAGGACCGCATGCACGCGTTCCTCCGCGGCGACGCCGACGTGCTCGTGTCCACGACGATCATCGAGTCGGGCCTCGACATCCCCCAGGCGAACACGCTGATCGTCGAGCGCGCCGACACCCTCGGCCTCGCCCAGCTCTACCAGATCCGTGGGCGCGTGGGCCGCTCGGACCGGACGGCGTACGCCTACCTCTTCTACCCGGACGCGCACGAGCTGACCCCCGAGGCGAAGGCGCGCCTCTCGACGCTCGCCGACCACACGGAGCTCGGCGCCGGCTTCGCGATCGCGATGCGCGACCTCGAGATCCGCGGCGCGGGCGACCTGCTCGGCGCGGAGCAGTCCGGTCACGTGGCGGCGCTCGGCTTCGAGCTGTACGTGGAGATGCTCGCCGAGGCGGTCGCGGAGCTCTCCGGACAGCGGCGCCCGGTCGCCCGCCCCGTCCGCGTCGACGCGCGCGTCGACGCGTACGTCCCGGGCACGTACATCGGCTCGGAGGCGCTCCGCATCGACCTCCACCGCCGGCTCGCGCTCGCCGAGCACGAGGACGAGCTGCGCGAGCTCCACGCCGCGATCGAGGATCGCTACGGGCCCGTTCCCGAGCCCGTCGAGAACCTGTTCGCGATCCAGGAGGCGAAGCTCAAGCTCGCCCGCCTCGGCGCGGACTACCTCGTCTTCCGGGGCGGGCGGGCGACGGTGGGCCCGCTCGTGCTCGGGGCCCAGGAGCTGCGCGCGATCCGCGGCCGGGTGGACACGGCCGTGTACGCGACGGCGAAGCGCGAGCTCACGTTAAGAGACGACGAATTTTCGGGGGCGCTCCGGCTCGTCGATGCTATGATCGACGCGCGCCAGGCGGCGTGACCGATCTCGCCGCGGCGTTTTTTCATGAAGGTCCCCAAGCTCGCTCTCCTCTCGATGCTCCTCCTGCTCGCGCTCGTCGCGGTGGGGTGCGGCGGCGACTCCGAAGAGGTGCCCGCGGACGCGATCGCGGTCGTCGACGGCACGGACGTCGAGAAGTCCGAGTTCGACGCGCTGATCGCCCAGGCGAAGAAGAGCTACTCGCTGCAGAAGCGCGAGTTCCCGAAGGCCGGCTCCCCCGAGTACAACACCCTCAAGAACCAGGCCGTGCAGTTCCTCGTCCAGCGGACGCAGTTCGAGCTGCAGGCCGAGGAGCTCGACGTCGAGGTCACCGAGAAGCAGGTGAACGACCGCCTCGCCCAGATCAAGAAGCAGTACTTCGGCGGCAGCGACAAGAAGTACCAGGACCAGCTGAAGCAGCAGGGCCTCACGGAGGAGCAGGTGAAGCGCGACATCCGCGCGCAGCTCATCCAGGAGGGGATCTTCAAGCAGGTGACCGAGGACGTGAAGATCACCGACAAGGAGATCCAGGAGTACTACAACGAGAACAAGTCGCAGTTCGGGACGCCGGAGCAGCGCGACGTCCGCCACATCCTCGTGCCGACGAAGAAGCAGGCGGACGATCTCTACGCGCAGCTCCAGGACGGTGCGAACTTCGCGGCGCTCGCGAAGAAGTTCTCGAAGGATCCCGCCTCCGCGTCGCAGGGCGGGAAGCTCACGATCGCGCGCGGCCAGACGGTGCCGACCTTCGACCAGACCGCCTTCCTGCTGGCCAAGAACACGATCTCGCGGCCGGTGAAGACGCAGTACGGGTACCACATCATCGAGCCGCTCTCGGAGATCAAGCCGGCGAAGACGACGCCGCTCAACCAGGTGAAGGACTCGATCCGCCAGCAGCTGCTCCAGACCCGCCGCAACGAGGCGATGACGAAGTGGGTCGAGGAGACGAAGAAGGACTTCGAGGAGAAGACGAACTACCAGGTCGGCTTCACGCCTCCGAAGACCTCCTCCACCACCACCACGGGCGCCACCACCACCGCCGGCTAGGTTGACGCGTGCCGGCGAGCCCGGGCTCGGCGCGGAGCTCGAGCGGCTCCAGGAGCTGACCGAGCGCCTGCGGCGCGACTGTCCCTGGGATCGGGAGCAGACGGCGCGCACGATCGTCCCGCACACGGTCGAGGAGGCGTACGAGGTCGCCGACGCCGCGCTCTCCGGCTCCGCCGACAAGCTGCTCGACGAGCTCGGCGACCTGCTCTTTCAGGTCTACTTCCTCGCCCTGCTCCTGTCGGAGCAGGGCGACGGGAACCTCGCCGACGTGGCACGGAACGTCCACGACAAGCTCGTGCGCCGGCACCCGCACGTGTTCGGCGAGGCGGAGGCGGGGACGGCGGGCCGCGTCCGCGAGACGTGGGAGCGCATCAAGACCGGGCAGGAGGGGCGGGAGGGCGTCTTCCACGACGTTCCCGAGGCACTGCCGGCGCTCCTGCACGCCCGCAAGGTGCAGCGGCGCGCGGCCGCCGTCGGGTACGACTGGCCCGACCTCGCCGGGCCGCTCGCGAAGGTCGAGGAGGAGCTGCACGAGCTGCGCGCGGAGCTCGACCGCGCGGGGGAGCCGGCGCCCGAGACGGAGTCCGACCCGCACGTGTTCGCCGAGGTCGGCGACGTGCTGTTCACGGTCGTGAACCTCGCCCGGCGGCTGAACGTCGACCCCGAGCTGGCGCTGCGCGCGACCTCGCAGCGGTTCGTCGAGCGAGTCGAGCGGGCCGTCGAGCTGGCGGCGGAGGCGGGCGAGGAGTGGGCGGCGCTCGACCTCGACGCGCAGGACCGCTGGTACGAGCGCGCGAAGGAGTTCCAGGCGGCAAAGGAGGCAGTACGTGACGGCGATTCGTGAGGTGCACGGGCGGCAGGTACTCGACTCGCGGGGAAACCCGACGGTCGAGGTCGACGTCCGGCTGGAATCCGGTGCGCTCGGGCGTGCGGCGGTTCCGTCGGGCGCCTCGACCGGCGTGCACGAGGCGGTCGAGCTGCGCGACGGCGACTCGGCCCGCTACGGCGGCAAGTCGGTGCTCCGCGCGGTCGCGAACGTCGGCGGCGAGATCGCCGAGGCGGTGCGCGGGATGGACGCCGGCGACCAGGAGGGGCTCGACCGCCGGCTCGTCGAGCTCGACGGGACGCCGAACAAAGGCCGGCTGGGCGCGAACGCGATCCTCGGCGTCTCGCTCGCTGCCGCGAAGGCGGCAGCCGCCGAGGCAGGCGTCCCGCTGTTCCGCCACCTCGGTGGCGGGGATGCGCGGACGCTGCCGGTCCCGATGATGAACGTCGTCAACGGCGGCGCGCACGCGGCGAACTCGATCGATCTCCAGGAGTTCATGGTCGTGCCCGTCGGCGCCGACTCGTTCGCGGACGGTCTGCGGCTCGGCGTCGAGGTCTACCACTCGCTGAAGCAGGTCTTCGGCGAGCGTGGGCTCGCGACTGCCGTGGGCGACGAGGGCGGCTTCGCGCCCGATCTCCCCTCGAGCGAGGACGCGATCGACGCGATCCTCGAGGCCGTCGAGCGCGCCGGCCATCGCGATCGGGTCGCGATCGCGCTCGACCCGGCGATGTCGGAGCTGTTCGAGGACGGGGTCTACCGCTGGGAGGGTCGCCAGGCTCCGTCCGCGGAGCTGCCGGAGTACTGGGCGGGGCTCGCGGAGCGGTACCCGATCGTCTCGATCGAGGACGGCGCGGCCGAGGACGACTGGGACGCGTGGAAGGCGCTGACCGACCGGCTCGGGGACCGTCTGCAGCTCGTCGGCGACGACCTGTTCGTCACCAACCCGGAGCGGCTCCGGCTCGGGATCGAGCGCGGCATCTGCAACTCCATCCTCGTGAAGGTGAACCAGATCGGCACGCTGACCGAGACGCTCGAGGCGATCCGCACAGCGCACGAGGCGGGCTACACGGCGGTGATGTCGCACCGCTCGGGCGAGACGGAGGACACGACGATCGCCGACCTCGCGGTGGCGACCGGCGTCGGGCAGATCAAGACCGGCGCGCCCGCACGCAGCGACCGCGTCGCGAAGTACAACCAGCTGCTGCGGATCGAGGAGGAGCTGGGGGACGCGGCGCGGTATCCGGGCTGGGAGGCGTTCCCGAGGTTCCGGCGGTGAGCGGATCCCCGAAGGAGGGGGTCCGTGGGGG
>DATHTC010000016.1:0-3926 GCA_035463735.1 Gaiellaceae bacterium
GACGGGCGTCGCGGCGACGACGATCGCGCGGTCGGCGCCGCCGAGCTTCCGCAGCGCGCGTACGGCGTCATCGCCGGACGCGTCAACCGTCTCCGCCGCGCCCAGCTCCCGCGCCAGCTCGAGCTTCTCGGGGACGACGTCGACCGCCACGACGTCCGCCCCCGCGAGCCGCGCGTACTGCACCGCCAGGTGGCCGAGGCCGCCGATCCCGAACACGGCCACGCGGTCGCCCTCGCGCGTGCCGGCCCGGCGGAGGGCGGCGTAGGTCGTGAGCCCCGCGCACGTCAGCGGCGCGGCGGCTACCGGGTCGACGCCGTCGGGCACCTCGACCACGTACGCCGCGTCGGCCGTCACGTACTCGGCGAAGCAGCCGTCCCGCGAGTAGCCGGTGTTCCGCTGCCCCGGGCAGAGGTTCTCCCGGCCCGACCGGCAGAGCTCGCACTCGCCGCACGCCGAGCCGAGCCACGGGATCGCGACCCGCGTGCCGACGTCGACGGTCGCGCCTTCGCCCGCACCTTGAACGAGGCCGATCCCCTCGTGCCCCGGAACGAGCGGGAGCTCCGGCGCGACCGCCCAGTCTCCATGCGCCGTGTGGATGTCGGTGTGGCACACCCCGCACGTCTCGAGCCGCACGAGCACCTCGCCCGCGCCGGGCTCCGGGACCGGGACGTCCCTGACGGCGAGCGGCTCGCCGAACGTGTCGAGGACGGCGGCCCTCACGCGAGCGGGCCGCGGACGAAGATCCGGCCGGGGACGGGGCGGTAGCCGTAGCGCTCGTTCAGGCGCCGGATCGGCTCGTTCCGCACCTCGTTGTTCGTCGAGAGCAGCTCGTAGCCGTGCTCCTTCGCCCACGCTATCTGCTTACGCTTGAGTGCGCCGGCCACGCCGCGGCCTCGCCAGGCGCGCTTGACCCCGGTGAGGTCGTGGAAGGCGACCGTCGGCTGCGCGTCCGTGAGCGAGAACTTCGAGTAGCCGACGACCTCGTCGCCGGCGAGTGCGACGAACGTCGCCTCAGGGCGGTCGCCGGGGCCGCCCATGTCGTGCGCGAGCCAGTCCTCGAAGGCTTCCACCGGCTCGTCCTCCTCGCCGGGGATGTCGGGCTTCGCCTCGACGTAGACGTCATAGAGCGCGCGCGCGACCTCCGGCCGCTCCGCCCACGTGACGATCTCGACGCCCGGCGGCGGGTCGACCGGCGGCGGCTCGAGGTCCGTCAGGTCGAGCTCGAGCCGGAGCTCGCGGCCGATCTCCGCGAAGCCGCGGCGGCGCGTCCAGGCAAGGCTCTCCTCGTCGCCCTCCCGGACGTTGCCCTTGAAGCCACGCAGGCCCCCGTCGCGCGCCCAGTCCGACAGCGCCTCGTAGAGGGCGGTGGCGACGCCCGCCCTGCGGTGCCGCGGGACGACCGTGATCGTCGCGAACGCCTCGCCTGCTTCCCGCAGCTCCGGCTCCGCGACCGCGAGCGCCGACGCCGCGTCCTCGCCGTCGACTGACGCGACGAGGTGGACATGCGGGAACGGCTCCACGTACCCGCGGAGGTCGCTGACGGTGACGGCGCGGTCGGGGAAGACGCTCGTGACGAGCCGCAGCCCGCGGGCCAGCGCCTCGTCGTCCTCGTCCCGGCTCAGCTCGATCTCGGCCATCGAGGGCTACAATACGACCCGACATACGGGGGCGACCTGGTTTCGACGTGGTCGGTTCTCCGGCAGAGCTGCAAGCCGAGGTCTCCGGTCGGCCTCGTAAAACAACCGGAAACCAACGTAAGTGCGGATAACGAACTCGCACTCGCCGCCTAACTAGTTAGGCGACGCGTCTCCCGGGGCTCGGCCCGTGGCTCCGGAACGAGGCGTCAACGAACGGGCTCGGCGCCGAAGGAGAGCCACTCGCCGGAGGTGCGACACCGCAGGAGGGCTGGCCCGGCGGTAGGTCGGTCGCGAACCGGCCGGCGGGCGAGACGAAAGCGCGACCTACGCTTGTAGACGCTCTGACCGGTGCGTCCGCGGACGCGGGTTCGATTCCCGCCGCCTCCACTCGCCGCCTAGCGCGGCACCTGTAGCAAAAGCATCAAGCGTCGCCTCATCGGGCGACGTTTGTGCTTGCCGGGATTCGACGGCGTCGCGCAGCGCATCCGCGAGCTCGTCCAGCGCGACCTCGTCCGTGTACTGCTGCGTCGTGTCCGGCCGGCGATGCCCCATCAGCGCCTGCAGCGCGACGACGTCGCGGCCGCTCTCGCGCAGGAACCGGTTGGCGAAGCCGTGGCGCAGTTGATGAGGGGAGAGGGGGCGAATGCCGGCGCGCTTGCACACACGCCAGAGCATCCGCATCAGCGCCTGTCCGCTCGCCGGCTGCTTCGGATCCTTCCGCCGCCGGTGGCGTTCCGTTGCGGAAACCCACTGCTCGACCTCGACCGTGAACACGTAGTCATCGAGCTCCGGCTCGAGCTCACGGAACAACGCGCGGAGCTCGTCGAGCACGTCCGGCGCAAGCGGGATCGGCTGCCAGTGCTGACCTTTCCGTTTCACGCGCACCCGCCCACGAATCAGATCGACGTCCGCCCAGCGACACCCAAGGACCTCCGCCCGACGTAGACCCGCACCCTCCATCAGGAGGATCGGCGGCCGCTCATATCCGCGTGCGGCAGCGCGGATCGCGTCGAGCTCGTCGAGGCTCGGCCGATAGACGTCCGGCCGGCGCTTCGGCGGACGCCGGATCTTCCGCGAGGGGTCGTGTTCGATCACGTCTTCCGCCTCCGCCCACGCGAAGAACGAATGCAGGACCGATATGACGTTCGACCGAGTCGCCGCGCTGCCGTCACGCCAGCGAAGGAGGAACGCGCGTAGGTCCTTCGTCGTCAGCCGGTCGAGCAGAACCTCCGGATAGTCCTCAGCAAGCTTCTCGAGGATCCGTCGGTACGAGTCGACCGAGCGCGGAGTAGCGTCGCGCTCGAGCCGCCGCCAGTCGAGGTACGCGTCGATAGCTCGCTCGATTCGCATGAGCGGGAGCGTAGTACTATCGTATGACTACGTCAAGCGCGGCGGACGGGTCGCCCGACACGTTCGCCGTACGCGGCGATGTCGTCGAATGGGATGTAGACCCACTTCGGCATGTCGCGGTACTCCTCCGCATCGCTGCGGAACGCACGGAGCTCCCCCCGCTTCAGCAGCGTGTGAATCGTCTGCCGAGACAACCCAAGCAGCGCGGCAGCGCCACCTGGCGACACCAGCCGCCCCTCGTACTTCTCGAACAGCGCGATCAGCTTCGGATCGCCACCTTCACGGTTCGCCTCAGGCACTGTCAGACGATTGTCGCATGCTCGCGGGGTCGCGCGCCAGTTCCGCCTCGAAATCCTCCAACGTCGGAGTGATCATCGCTCCCCAGCAGTCGACCACGCGGACGCCGCGACGCCGAAGCTCGTCCTCGACGTCGGACCGACCGCGAATCCCGGTCACCCGGAGGTCGCCTGCCATCAGCGTATGAAGGACAAGCCTCTGCCGTCGGTCACGCTCGGCAGTAAGAATCTCGCCGTACGTCACCGTGAACGTCTCGCCCCGAGGCCACCGGCGGACGATCAGCCCCGGCGGCTCGAATGACATGATCCTGACCCTGCGCACGGGCCGATCGTGACGGAATCGTCGGCTGAGCCACCGTTCGGGAATGACGCCCGAGCGATACTTGAGGCGTGCTACTCGCTGATTGGCGTGCTTGGTGGTCCGAGCGTGGAGAGCATGAGCTTCATGATCTCCTGCACGCGCGATGGGATCCGTTCGCCGACGAGTCGTTCCGCGTCGATGCCAAGCCGGAACTCTTTCAGCTGGCCCGCAACCTTCACGAGGGCGCGACGCTCGTAGACGTTCAGGTGTTCCTGAATGACTTGCGCCGCCGCCACTGGCCCAGGCGCACCGGTCACAAGTGGTTCAACCGCGACCGCGCGG
>DATHTC010000017.1:0-2662 GCA_035463735.1 Gaiellaceae bacterium
AGGCCCCGTGGCACCCGTGTCGCCCGTCGCTCCCGCCGGGCCGGCAGGACCGGTGGCGCCGATCGGCCCCTGCGGACCGGTCGGGCCGGGCGGACCCGCCGGGCCGACGCCCCCCGCTCCGCTCGACGGCCCAGGCGGGCCTGCCGGGCCGGGTGGCCCCTGTACCCCGGCCGGTCCGGTCGCACCCGGTGGTCCGGCCGGTCCCGCCGGACCGACGGGGCCGGCCGCGCCGGGTGGCCAGGCGACGGCGAGCTCGCCCGGCCGACAGCGTCCGGCCCGCAGCTTGAGGTCGCGCCGGGTCAGCGCCGACCCGCGCGTCTCCACGCACCCGCGGAGCGACGTCACCGGGATGGGACGCTGAGCCGCAGAGGCTGCCTCGGCGCCGACGAGCGCCGCCGCTGCGACCGAGAGACCGACCGTCAGCACCGCGGCCGTCCGCACCCCCGCCGCCGTCGCCCGCGCCCGAGTCGCGCGCCTGGTCCCCTGGCCGCGCATCCGTACACTCTATTCGCGTGCCGGACGGCATCACCCTCCGCCGGATGCGGCCGCCGTCCCGTTTCCCGATTCCCGTGCGGGCGCGCCCCGACCTCGGCCGAGCGCGAAGGCGGTGAGCTTGCTCGGGCCGTGGCTGCTCGTCCCCGCGGTCCTCGGGCTCCTCTGCCTCGGGTGCGGCGCCCTCGTCTCGCGGATCGGCGGATCCCGCCCGCACGCAGCGCTCCTCTTGCCGGCGGGGTACGCCGTCGTGGTCGTCGTCGCGTCGGCAGCCGTGTGGCTGCCCGGCGCTGCGCCGCTCGCCGTGCCTGCCGTCGCGGGACTCGCCGCGGCCGGCCTCGTCGGGCTCGTGCGGCGGCCGCGAGCCCGACCCGCACGCGCGACGTCTTGGGCGGCCGTCGCCGCAGTCGCGACGCTTCTCGCCTACGGCGCGCCCGTGCTCGCTTCCGGGGAGGCGACGTTCGCCGGCTACGTCAGCCTCGACGACTCGGCGACGTGGTTCGCGCTCACCGACCGCGCGCTCGAGCACGGCCGCAGCACCGCAGGTCTCGCGCCGTCGAGCTACGAGGCGACGCTCGATTCCAACCTCGGCTCGGGATATCCGCTCGGGTCGCTGCTGCCGCTCGGCATCGCCGCGCGGTTGACGGGGCAGGACGTCGCCTGGGCGTTCCAACCGTACGTCGCGGCGCTCGGGGCGCTCCTCGCGCTGTCGCTCTTCGCGCTCGCACGGCCGCTCTTCGCTCGACCGTCGGCGGCGGCCGCTGTCGCCGTCGTCGCCGCGCAGCCCGCCCTCCTCTACGCGTACGCGCAGTGGACCGGCGTGAAGGAGGTCGCCGCGGCGGCGCTCGTCGCGGCAGCGTGCGCGCTCGCCGCGCATGCCGCAGCGGGTGCCCGAGGCGCGCTGCCCACGGCGGCCGCGGCGGCGGCCCTTGCCTGTGTGCTCTCCCCGGGAGGGCTCGTCTGGCTCGCCGGCGCGGCCGCCGTCGCGACGGTCGCCGTCCGGGGGCGAAACGCGCGTGGGCGCGCTGCCTGGGTCGCCGCGCTCACGATCCTGCTCTCGCTTCCGGCGATCGCGACTGCGGCGACCTTCGTCCGACTTGGAGGGGACGTGCTCACGAGCGGACGCGAGCTCGGGAACCTGGCGTCGCCGCTGAGCGTGCTGCAGGCGGCGGGCATCTGGCCGAGCCCCGACTTCCGCGTCCGCCCTGACGCGTACGGGCCGACGCTCGTCCTCGTCGTCCTCGTCGCGGCCCTCGCGGTCGCGGGCGTCGTCGCAGCGATCCGCGAGGCGGCCTGGGAGCGCCTCGCCTACGTCGGCACCTCCGTGGCCGGCGCGGCGGCGTTCGTCGCCGTCGGCTCGCCGTGGGTGGACGGGAAGGCGCTCGCGACCGCCGCCCCGGCGATCGTCTTCGCCGCGCTCTGCGGCTGCGCGTGGCTGCTCCGTGCCGGCCGCACCGGGGAGGCCGGGCTCGCCGCGGTCGCGGTCGCGGGCGGCGTGCTCTGGTCGAACGCGGTCACCCTCCGCGGAGTGAGCCTCGCGCCGCGCGACCAGCTCGCCGAGCTCGAGGCGATCGGCGAGCGCTACGCCGGCGAGGGGCCGGCGCTGATGACCGAGTACCAGCCCTATGGTGTCCGCCACTTCCTCCGCGCGCTCGCTCCCGAGGGGGTCTCCGAGCTCCGGCGACGGCCGATCCCCCGCCGCGACGGGACGCTCGTCGCCAAGGGCGACACGGCCGATCTCGACGAGCTGGCACTCGACGCAGTGCTCGTCTACCCCACGCTCGTCCTGCGCCGGTCTCCGGTCGCCAGCCGCCCATCGTCCGCGTACGAGCTGCGGTGGGCGGGCCGCTGGTACGAGGTCTGGCAGCGTGGCGGCTCGCCGGCACCGGCTGTCCGACTGCCGCTCGGCGAGACGGGATCGCCGGTTTCGACGCCCGGCTGCGAGGCCGTCGAGCGACTCGCGACGGCGGCCGCCGGGCTCGTCGCAGCGCCTCGCGTGCTCCCGGTCGCCGACACGACCGGCCGTGCAACGCGGACGAGGTTCACCGTGACGGCGGACGGCCGGTACTCGATCTGGCTCGCCGCGACGAGCGTCGAGCGCACGACGGTGCTCGTCGACGGACGGGCCGTCGGCTCCGTCCCCCGGCGACGGGACACGCCCGGCCAGTAC
>DATHTC010000018.1:0-1829 GCA_035463735.1 Gaiellaceae bacterium
CCGCTACGCGCGTGAGGGCGCCTGGGCGTCGAAGCAGGAGGCCGGCCGGTGGGCGCTCGCGGCGGTGCCGGAGGCCGAGCTCGTCCGCCGCGCGCTCGAGGCCCGGGCGGGCGGCGCGGCTGTCGAGCCCGCGGCCGCCGGCGCGTTCCTTACCCGCGTCCGCGAGGCCGTCCTCGCGGCCGCGGGCTGATCCGTCGTCGGCCGCAGCGACGCTGCGGGGGATTCACGAGGTCGTCCCGGGCGCCCGTCGATAGCGTGCGGGCGATGACCGTCCAGGCCTCACCGCCCGTCGCGGCGAAGCGCCCGCCCGCGCCCCCGCCGACGGCCGGCGTCGCCTCGCGGCTGTCGACGCTCGACCGGTACCTGCCGCTCTGGATCGCGCTCGCGATGGCCGGCGGGCTCGCGCTCGGATCGCTCGTCCCGGGGCTCGACGACCTGCTCGCCGAGCTCCAGGTCGGCACCGTCAGCCTCCCGATCGCCGCCGGGCTGCTGCTGATGATGTACCCGGTGCTCGCGAAGGTGCGCTACGAGGAGCTCGGGCGGCGAAGTGCCGACGGCGTCGACAACCGCGTGTTCTACGGCGTCTCGCTCTTCCTCTCGTGGGTCGTCGGCCCGGCGCTGATGTTCGCGCTGGCATGGCTGCTGCTGGCCGACCAGCCCGAGTACCGCACCGGCGTGATCATCGTCGGGCTCGCCCGCTGCATCGCGATGGTGCTGGTGTGGAACGACCTCGCCCGCGGCGACCGGGAGCGCGCAGCGGTGCTCGTCGTCTTCAACGCGCTCTTCCAGGTCGCGGCGTTCGCGCTCCTCGGCTGGTTCTACCTGACGGCGCTCCCGGGCTGGCTCGGGCTCGACACCGAGGGCTTCGAGGTCGGGATCTGGGAGGTCGCGCGGACGGTGCTGATCTTCCTCGGCATCCCGCTCCTCGCCGGCTACCTCACGCGCCGGATCGCCCTGCGGCGCAGGGGCCGGGAGTGGTACGAGGGCCGGTTCCTGCCGCGGATCTCGCCGATCACGCTGTACGGGCTGCTGTTCACGATCGTGCTGCTGTTCGCGATCCAGGGCGAGACGATCACGGACGAGCCGCAGAACGTCGCCCGGATCGCGCTGCCGCTGCTCGCGTACTTCGCGCTGATGTGGTTCGCCGGGTTCGCGGCGGGCCGGCTCCTGCGCCTGCCGTACGCGCAGACGACGACCCTCGCCTTCACGGTCGCAAGCAACGACTTCGAGCTGGCGATCGCGGTCTCGGTCGGCGTCTTCGGCGCCGCCTCGGGGCAGGCGCTCGCCGGCGTCGTGGGGCCCCTGATCGAGGTGCCGGTGCTCGTGGCGCTCGTGTACGTCGCGCTCTGGCTCGGCCGCCGCGTCAGCTGGCCCGCGCCGGTTGCCGCAACGCCCTGAAGGCGGTCACACCTCCCGGGGCCCGGCGAAGAGCGCGCGCAGGTCGAGCGCGGGCGCGTGTGCGTCGGTCGCCAGCGACACGTAGCGCCGTGCGAGCGCGTCCTTCGCGGCGCCGAGGATCGTGCTGACGAGGCCGAGCGCCTCCGCGTAGTCGGCCGGCTCCAGCTCGGCGAAGATCCCCCGCCAGATCGCCTCCTCGAGCGCGTTGAACGCCGTCTGCACCTCCGACAGGTCGTAGCCCGTCTCGAAGCGGTCGGCGGCCACGCGCTGCGCGTACTCGACGACAGCCTCCAGGTCCCGCGCGCGGACGGCGCCGAGGACGTGGTCGAACAGGGTCTCGAGCCGCCGCCGCGTCAGCTGGCCCGCGCCGGCTCCCGCCACGCCCTGAAGGCGGTCACACCTCCCGGGGCCCGGCGAAGAGCGCGCGCAGG
>DATHTC010000019.1:0-3632 GCA_035463735.1 Gaiellaceae bacterium
CGGCGACCCGCTCGACGTCCACGCCCGGGCTCGCCTCCAGCGCCGCGACGAGCTCGCGCCCGAGCGGCCCGGCGCCGTCGGCGGCGACCGCGAGGCGAACGGTCTGGCTGCCGAACGCGGCCCCGAGCACGAGGATGATCAGCATCGGCAGCGCGAACAGGAAGAAGAGGCTCGGCCGCCAGCGCACGAGGCGGCGCAGCTCCGTGCCCGCGATCGCGAGCGCCTTCACGGCTCCAGGAGCCTCCGGACGCGCAGGAGCGCGAGCCCCGTGGTCACCGCCGCGAACGCGAGCATCGCGCCCGCCGCGGCGAGCACGTCGGCCGCGCCGGCGCCGGCCGTGAGGTCGCCGAGGCCCTCGAGGAACCACGCGTGCGGCGTGAGCAGGCTGACGCGCGCGAGCAGGCCGCCCGCCTGCTCCACCGGGAAGAAGGTCCCGCCCACGATCGCGAGCACGAGCGCGACCACCGACTGCGCGGCCGAGGCCTGCTCCGGCGTGCGCGCCCACGTCGTCGTCAGCGCGGTCGCGCCGGTCGCGGCCAGGACGCCGGCGAGGACGAGCAGCGCCACGCCCAGCGGGTCACCCCAGTCGGCGCCGAGCAGCGCGGTCGTCGCGAGCACGAGCACGGTCATGCTCACGAGCCCGACGACGACGCTCGTCAGCACCTTCCCCGCGAGCACTGCCGTCCTGGGTACCGGCGCCGCGAACAGGCGCGCCAGCGTCCCGTCCCGCTTCTCGTCGAGCAGCGAGGAGATCCCCAGCTGGACGGTGAAGAAGAGGAAGAAGACCGCCATCCCGGCCGCGTAGTAGGTCGTCGAGTCGAGACCCTTCTCCTCGGCGGTCACGTCCGCGAGCTCGATCGGACGGGGGAGGCTCGCCGCGCGCTCGGCCGCCTCTTCCGGGGAGCCGCCCGCGTGCTGGGCAGCCGCGGCCGCGAGCCGGCCCGTGTCGAGCTCGGCGGCGAACCCCGCAGCCAGCGAGCGCGCGACGAGGGTGCCGATCGGCGCGTCGACGTCGCCGATCACCTCGAGGTGCGCCGGCGCCGCCGAGCGTGCGGCAGCGGAGAACCCCGCAGGCACGATCAGCGCTGCCGAGACCTCGCCCTCGTCCGCGAGCCGCCGGGCCTCCTCGCGCGTGCCGACCGTCCGCAGCTCGGCGACGCCCTCCGCCTCGACGTCCCGCAGCGCGTCGAGGAGCGGCGCCGACGCCGGGCCCCGGTCGAGGTCGACGACGGCGTACCGGAACGTGATCCCGTCGTCGGACTCGGGGATGACGAGGGCGAAGACGGCGGCGAGCGCGAGCGGCACGACGACGGCGACGAGGATCGCCGAGCGGTCGCGGAGCCGCTGCCGCAGGTCCTTGGCGGTGACGAGGAGCGCCGCCCTCACCGGCGTCCTCAGTCCCGCAGTGCCTTGCCCGTGAGGTGGAGGAACACCGACTCCAGGTCGGGCTCTCGCACCTCGACGTCGCGCACCGCGACTCCGGCCGCGCCGACGCGCGCCAGCAGCTCCGGCAGGACGCTCCGGGCGCTGTCCACGACGAGCTCCAAGGTCGTGTCCCGAGCGCTCGCATCGATGACGCCGTCCAGCTCGCGCGTCGCCCGCGCCGCGGCCTCGAGGTCGCCGCTCCCGCCGAGGCGCACCGTGTCGCGACCGCCCACGAGCTCGACGAGCTCCCTCCGCGTCCCCTCCGCGCGGATGCGTCCGAGGTCGATGATCCCGACGCGGTCGCAGAGTCGCTCGGCCTCCTCCATGTAGTGCGTCGTGTAGAGGACGGCCATCCCCTCGCGCCCGAGCTGCTCGACGCTCTCGAGGATCGCGTTGCGGCTCTGCGGGTCGACGCCGACCGTCGGCTCGTCGAGCACGAGCAGCCGCGGCCGGTGGAGGAGGCCGACGGCGATGTTGAGGCGTCGCTTCATCCCTCCGGAGTACTGGTTCGCCCTGTCGTCGGCGCGCTCGCGCAGGCCGACGACGTCGAGGATCTCGTCGGTGCGAGCGCGGACGGCATCCCCCTCGAGCCCGTACAGGCGCGCGAAGAAGCGGAGGTTCTCCCGCGCCGTCAGGTCGGGGTAGACGGCGACGTCCTGCGGCACGTAGCCGATCGCGGCCTTCGCCTCGACGCTCGTCGTCGTGAGGGAGCGGCCGTCGACGACGACCTCGCCGGCGTCCCGCTCCAGCAGGCCGCAGACCATCGAGATCGTCGTCGTCTTGCCGGCGCCGTTCGGGCCGAGGAGGCCGTAGGTCTCGCCGGCCGCGATCTCGAAGCCGACGCCGTCGACCGCGACGAGGTCGTCGAAGCGCTTGCGCAGGTCGTGGCAGGCGAGCACGGGCTCGGCCATCGCCGCGATCCTCGTCGCGGCGACCCGCGCGCGCAACCTTGATCGGACTGCGGCGCCGGGGCACGATGCGGACATGGGCGTCCGGCCGGCGGCGGCGTCGTCACGGCTGCTCGAGCGCGCGTCGGCGCTGGCGGCGCTCGCGGCAGCGCTCGAGGAGGCGCTCGCGGGAGAGGGCAGGCTGGTGGTCGTCGCCGGAGAGGCCGGCGTCGGCAAGACGTCGCTCGTCCGCCGCTTCGCCGGGGAGCACGCGGGCGGCGTCCGGACCTTGTGGGCGGCATGCGACGGCCTGTTCACGCCCGAGCCGCTCGCGCCGCTCCACGATCTCGGGCTTGCACCGGACGGCCCCCGGCGCGAGGTGTTCGCGCGGACACTCGAGGCGCTCGCGGGGGAGGAGACGCTTGCCGTGCTGGAGGACGTGCACTGGGCCGACGAGGCGACGCTCGACCTGCTCCTGTACCTGACACGCCGTCTCGGGCGCACGAGGACGCTGCTGCTCGCCACGTACCGCGACGACGAGCTGGGCGCAGACCACCCGCTCAGGGTCGTGCTCGCTGAGGTGCCGGAGGCCCGGCGCGTCGTGCTGCGACCGCTCTCGATCGAGGGCGTGCGCACGCTCGCGGCCGGCTCGGCGCTGGACCCCGTCGAGCTCCACCGGCTGACGGGCGGCAACCCGTTCTACGTGACGGAGGTGCTCGCGACGGGCGGCACGGGCGTCCCGGGGAGCGTCCGCGACGCGGTGCTCGCGCGCGTCTCCGGCCTCGGCGAGGATGCGCGCACTCTCGTCGAGGCGGTCGCCGTCGCGGGGTCGGAGTTGCCGCTGCTCGAGACCGTCCTCGATGCGCCGCCGCGCGGCCTCGACGACTGCCTGGCGGCCGGTGTCCTCCACGAGGAGCGCGGCGGCGTCGCGTTCCGCCACGAGCTCGCACGGCAGGCGGTCGAGGAGTCGCTCGACCCGGTCCGGCGCGCGGAGCTGCACGCCCGCGCGCTGCGGGCGCTCGCCGGGAGCGCCGACCCGGCTCGGCTCGCCCATCACGCCGAGGCGGCCGGCGACGCCGAGGCCGTGCACGCACACGCGACGGCTGCGGCGGAGGCGGCGGCGGCCCTCGGCGCCCACCGCGAGGCCGCGGAGCAGTACGCACGGGCGCTGCGGTTCGCCGGCGCGCTCCCGCCGAGCCGGGTCGCTTACCTGCTCCAGTGCCGCGCGTACGAGTGCTACCTCACCGACCGGCCCGACGAGGCGCTCGCCGCGCAACGCGCCGCGCTCGAGCTGCACCGGGCGAGCGGCGACCGGCGGAA
>DATHTC010000020.1:0-2258 GCA_035463735.1 Gaiellaceae bacterium
CCAACAACTGCGCGCACCTCGGCTGCCCCGTCCAGCCGTCCGGCCCCGTCGACGACGAGGCCGCCCAGGAGGAGCAGACGTCCACGACGACGCTCACGCGGATCCCCACGCAGCCGGCCGCGTTCGCGTGCCCCTGCCACGGCGGCGCCTACGACCTCGAGGGCAACCGCACCGCCGGCCCGCCCGTGCGCGCGCTCGACCGCTTCGAGTTCGTGACCCGCGACGGGAGCCTGTTCCTCACCGGCCGCTACAGCGTCGGCTCCGTGGAAGGCGAGGGGAGCGAGGCCGTGATCACGAAGTACCAGCAGGCCGTCCCCGGCGTCCACGTCGACGGGCCCGAGCAGTTCCTCTACCCGCTCGAGCCGCCGAAGTAATGGCGGTGACGACGCCCCCGAAGCGCCGGCCCAAGCCGTCCCGCGCCGCGGCTGCCGTGAACTACCCGCTCGACTGGCTCGAGGAGCGCTCCGGCCTCGTCGGCGGCGTCAAGTACTTCCTCTTCCGCAAGGTCCCGAGCGACGTCAACTGGATGCAGACGCTCGGCTCGGCGACGCTGACCGCGTTCATCGTGCAGCTCGTCACCGGCGTGGTCCTGGCGATGTACTACAAGGCCGACCCGAACACGGCCTACGCGTCGATCCAGCACATCACGAACGACGTCACGCTCGGGTGGCTGGTCCGCGGCATGCACAAGTGGGGCGCGAGCGTCTTCATCATCCTGATGTTCCTCCACATGGGCCGCGTGTTCCTGTTCGGCGCGTACAAGTACCCGCGCGAGCTGAACTGGATCGTCGGCGCGCTGCTGATCCCGCTCGGCCTCCTCGAGGGCTTCACCGGCTACCTCCTGCCGTGGGACCAGACGGCCTACTGGGCGACGGTCGTCGGCATCAACATCAACGGCACGGCGCCGGTCCTCGGCCCGTTCATCGCACAGTTCCTCCAGGGCGGCGCCGAGATCGGGCCCGACACGCTGACGCGCTTCTACTCGCTGCACATGCTGGTGCTCCCCGGCGCGATCATCGGCCTGATCCTGCTCCACCTCTACCTCGTCGTCCGCCTCGGCGTCACCTCGCCGCCGTGGTCGAAGGAGGCCGCGGGGATGGAGCGCGTCGAGACGCCGGCGACGAACGGGCGCGCCGGCCTCGTCCGCCCCGGGACGCGCGGAGGCGCGAAGTAGTGGCGTCGCGCATCGACGAGCGGCGCGAGGAGTTCAAGCGCTACAAGGAGGACGTCCAGAGCCGCGGGAAGCAGTTCCACCCGTACGCGATGTGGCACGACACGGTGATGTCGCTCGTCGTCGTGGTTGTGATCATCGTCCTCGCCTGCATCTGGTACTTCGACTCGGGCGAGAACCCGGAGGACGTCGGCGTCCTCGGGCCGCGCTACACCGCCGAGGCCGACCCGGGGACGACCAGCTTCATCCCGAGGCCCGACTGGTTCTTCTTCTTCCTCTTCTACCTGCTGCGGATCTTCAAGTGGCCGGAGTCGGTCGTGCTCGGCACGGTCGGCATCCCCACGATCGCGCTGATCCTGCTGCTGGCGCTGCCGTTCCTCGACGTCCGGCGCGAGCGCCGCATCATCCGCCGGCCCGTCGCGCTCGTCGCCGGCGTGCTCGTGATCATCTCGATGGGCGTGCTGACGTACAAGGGGGCGACGGCGGAGGAGGGTCTGGCGAGCGGCGGCGAGGTCGTCGAGCAGTGGCTGACGGAGGGCGCGCTCGCGGACAACACGGAGGAGGACGAGGAGGTCCTGCGCACCGGTGCCGAGCTCGTGGCCGAGTCGGGCTGCCTCAACTGCCACCAGTACCGCGGCGTCGGCTCGCCCAACCTCGGCGCGCCCGACCTGACGCAGATCGGGGCGCAGGGTCGCGGTGTCGACTACTTCCAGAGCTACGTCGCCAACCCGAGCGAGTTCGGCAACAGCGTCATGCCGCAGTACGAGTCGCTGGGGGAGGAGAACCTCCGCGCGATCGCCGTCTTCCTCGACGCTTCGCAGAACCCTTAGAGCCCCGTCCGGCGACGCCCCGCGGATAGGCTCCGCGGCGAGCCGTGCACGTCTTCCTGGGCATCACCGGCGCCTCGGGCGCCCCCTACGCGGCGCGGCTGCTGGAGGGCCTCGTCACGGCCGGGTGCGAGGTCGGCGTCGCCGCCTCGAACGCCGGGATCGAGGTGCTCGCGACCGAGCTCCACGGGGACGCCTCGCTGCCGCGCGACGAGGTGCTGGCGCGGCTCGTCGAGCCGCTGGCCGGCGACGTCCGCGTC
>DATHTC010000021.1:0-1749 GCA_035463735.1 Gaiellaceae bacterium
GGTGGTCGCGCCCGATCACGACCGGCGCCCTGACGCGTCCCTCGCGGACGAGCGCGTTGATCGCCAGCCCCGCCCGGGCGCGGTCGCCGTAGCCGAGCCAGCAGATGCGTGCCGGCAGGCCCTGGAAGGCGACGCGGGCCGGTGCGACCTCGAGCCAGCGCTGGAGGATCTCGTCGTCCGGGAACAGCCGCCGGAGCTCCTCGTCGATCGCCGCGATGTCCGCGGGGTCACCGGAGAGCGCCGCCCACCGGAACGGCCCGATCCCCCGGCAGAACAGCGGCCGGATATAGGCCGGGACGAAGCCCGGGTATGTGAAGGCCTCCGCTACGCCCGCCTCTTCGGCCTCACCTCGCAGGTTGTTGCCATAATCGAAAACGTACGCGCCGCGCCGGACGTAGTCGAGGAGCCCGCGCACATGCGTCGCGATGCTGGCACTCGCCCGCGACAGGTAGGCCTCCGGGTCGGACGCGCGCAAGACCGCCGCCTCGCCCACGGAGAGCCCCGCCGGCACGTATCCGTTCAGCGGGTCGTGGGCCGCGGTCTGGTCGGTGACGAGGTCGAAGTGCTCGCCGCGGCGGGCCAGCTCCGGGACGACCTCCGCCGCGTTGCCGAGCAGGGCCACCGACAGCGGCCGACGGTCGCGCGCCGCGGCACGCACGCGCGAGACCGCGTCGTCGAGGGAGTCCGTCGCCTCGTCGACGTAGCGCGTCTCGAGCCGGCGCTCGATCCGGGTCGGATCGACCTCGACGCAGAGGATCGCCGCGCCCGCCATCGTCGCCGCGAGGGGCTGGGCGCCGCCCATCCCTCCGAGGCCGGCGGTCAGCACCGTCCGCCCGCTCAGGTCGGGCGACCCGAAATGCCGCTCGCCGGCCGCCGCGAACGTCTGGTACGTGCCCTGCAGGATCCCCTGGGTGCCGATGTAGATCCAGGAGCCGGCGGTCATCTGGCCGAACATCGTCAGCCCCAGCGCCTCGAGCCGGCGGAACTCGTCCCAGGTCGCCCAGCGCGGCACGAGCAGCGAGTTCGCGATCAGGACACGAGGCGCGCCCGGATGCGTCGTGAACACGCCGACGGGCTTGCCGCTCTGGACGAGCATCGTCTCGTCCTCGCCGAGCCGGAGCAGCGTGCGCACGAGCGCGCGCAGCGCGTCGTGGCTGCGGGCAGCGCGGCCCGAGCCGCCGTAGACGACGAGCTCCTCGGGATGCTCCGCGACCTCGGCGTCGAGGTTGTTGAGGAGCATGCGAAGCGGCGCTTCCGTCTGCCACGAGCGGGCGTTGAGGGTCGTCCCCCTCGGTGCGCGGATGCGGGAGAGGTCGCCGCAGAGGGCCTCGACCTGCGCCTCGAGCGTCGCGGTCGCGCTCACGGCCGCCGCCTCCGCTCGGCGGCCAGCCGCTCCCGCCAGCGCCACCAGCTCCACGCCGTCGCGACGACGAAGGCCGCGACCCCCCACACGAGCGCCCGGCCGATGCTGCCCCCGGTCGCCCACGCGGCCAGCACGACGATCACCGCGAGCGCGAAGTAGGCGATCGCGGAGTCGCGGTACGGGTGCTTCGGCGTCGGCGGCTCGGGCCGGTCCCAGCGCAGGCGACGGCTCACAGCAGCTCCCCCACCTCCGCCTCGACCGCT
This sequence comes from Gaiellaceae bacterium, assembly GCA_035463735.1. Lineage (GTDB taxonomy): Bacteria > Actinomycetota > Thermoleophilia > Gaiellales > Gaiellaceae > DATHTC01. The sequence goes on from DATHTC010000021.1 coordinate 1,627, forward strand.
GCCAGCAGTGAGCCGTCGCGAACGGCCGCCGCGACGCGCGCGATGTCGTCCGCGAGCGGCCGGTCGTCGCCGAGCCGGGGCGAGAGCGCGCGGACGGCGGTCCGGATGGCACGGACGCCGACC
>DATHTC010000022.1:0-1840 GCA_035463735.1 Gaiellaceae bacterium
CGCCTGCCCGGACGGCGGCACGCGCGGAGGTGGGTCGCCACGGCCATCCGGCGCAGCGTGGCTGGCGCGCGCCGCGGATGCATCCGGGTTTTCCCCCGAAGCAGGACGCTCCGCGAGCGGCGACACTGTCGGCATCGTGGAGTTCCGTCGCGAGGCTCCGCTGTTCGCCGCCCGCGTCGACGCCGGCCGCGTGCTCGCCCGGCCGCTCGAGAGCGAGCGGGCCGATGCCGGCGTCGTCGGGCTCGCCCGCGGCGGCGTCGTCGTTGCCGCGGAGGTCGCGGCGGTGCTCGCGCGGCCGCTCGACGTCCTCGCCGTCCGGAAGGTCAGGCACCCGTGGCAGCCCGAGTACGCGATCGGCGCGGTGACGCCGGAGGACGGCGTCTACGTCCGCGGGCGCGACGGGCTGACCGACGCGCAGGTCGAGGCGGCAGTCGAGCACGCGAAGGAGCAGGCGCGGGAGCTCGACGCGCGGCTCCACGAGTCCGTGCCGCCGCTTCCCGTCGAGAGGCGGACGTGCATCCTCGTCGACGACGGGCTCGCCACGGGGGCGACGATGATCGCCGCCGCGCGCTGGGCCCGCGGCCGCCGTGCGACGCGCGTGGTGGCCGCCGTGCCGGTCGGCGCGACCGCCAGCCTCCGCGTGCTCGAGTCCGAGGCCGACGCCGTCGTGTGCCCGCACGCGCTCGCCGAGTTCTACGCCGTGGGGCTCTGGTACGGGTCGTTCGCGCAGGTCGACGACGACGACGTCCGGCGGCTGCTCGCGGCGGAGCGTCGCGCGCAGGAGGCGCCCGCCTCCTGAGCCGGGCCCGCGCGCCTCACGCGCCCGAGCGGCGGTAGACGCGCGCGCCGTCGGACCACGGGACGAACCCATGGCCGTCCTCGGGCAGCCGCTCGTGCGCCCCGAGGACGAGCGCCCCGCCGGAGCGGGTACAGGAGGCGAGACGCGCGGCCGTCTCGCGCTGGAGGCCGGCGTCGAAGTAGGTGAAGGCGACGTTCCGGCAGAGGACGAGGTCGAACGGGGCCGCCGGCGGCGGGTGGCGGAGGTCGTGCCGCCGGAGCTCGACGGGGCGCCGGAAGCGCTCCCGCAGCCGGAACGTCCCGTCGCGGTCGATGAACGCCGCGCGCCGCCACTCCGCCGGGAGCTCGCGCAGGCTGCTGCCCGCGTACTCGGCGGCGCGGGCGCGCGCGAGCAGCGCCTCGTCGACGTCGGTGGCGAGCACGTGCAGGCGGATGCCCTCGGCCGGCGCGCCGACGCCGAGCAGCCAGACGAGCGCCAGCGTGTACGGCTCTTCGCCCGACCCGCAGCCGGCGCTCCAGGCCTCGAGCGCCCGGCCGCGGGCCCGCGCGCCGCGCGCGAGCTCCGGCAGCACCGTCGCACGCAGGAGCTCGAACACCGTCCGGTCCCTCGCGAAGCGCGAGATCGTGACGCGGCAGAGGCCGTCGAGGCGCTCCCACTCCGCCGGCGTCGCCTCCAGGTACGCGCGGTAGGCGTCGACGTCGGCGAGGCCGAGCGCGTCGAGCCGCCGCCGGATCCGCCGGCAGACCTGGCGCCGGACCTTGCGGAAGCCCGGCCAGCGGAGCCGCAGCCGAGGCAGCGCCCACTGCAGGAACGCGACGCACTCGGCGTCCGTCACCGCGGGCACGCTACCCGGCGGGGCCGGCTCGGGCCGCCGCCGCAGGGGCGTGACGACCCTCCGTAGTACCCCGTCGGCCGGATCGGCGCTCGTCCCGATGCTCCGGCCCGGGACGAGCCGGAGGATCCCGGCGTGGGCCACGTCTCGCAGCGGTGGCGACGCGTCTGGGGCATCCGCCCCGGCGGGCTCCTCCGGCCGCTGACCCT
>DATHTC010000023.1:0-10331 GCA_035463735.1 Gaiellaceae bacterium
CCAGCGCGATCGCGCCCGGGGGCAGGAGAACGTGGAGCGCCCGCGGACGGACGAGGCTGCGCGCTCGGCCGAGGGGCGCGAGCAGCCGCCGGTCGAGCCCGAGGTCACGCAGGTCCCCGAGGCCGCGGCGGACGCCCCCGAGTCGACGACCCCGAAGACGATGCACGAGGACCCGTCGAAGCTCGACCAGTCGGGCGATGCATCGCAGGAATCGGGTGGGCAGGAGTCGACGGGCGGCGAGGGGTCGGGCGGCAAGGGCTCCCGGAAGGGACGGAGCTAGCCCATGCTCCTGCCGAAGAAGACGAAGTTCCGCAAGGTCCACCGCGGCCGCATGCGCGGCGACGCGAAGGGCCAGACCGCCGTGCAGTACGGCGACTACGGGATCAAGGCGCTTGAGCGCGGGTGGGTCACCAACCGACAGATCGAGGCGGCCCGGATCACGATGACGCGCAAGATCAAGCGCGGCGGGACGGTGTGGATCAACGTCTTCCCCGACAAGTCGTTCACGAAGAAGCCGGCCGAGACGCGCATGGGCTCGGGCAAGGGCTCGCCCGAGGGGTGGGTCGCCGTCGTCAAGCCCGGGCGCGTGATGTTCGAGCTCGCGGGCGTGCCGGAGCCGCTCGCGCGCGAGGCGCTGCGCCTCGCGGGTCAGAAGCTCCCGGTCAAGACGAAGGTCGTGAAGCGAGAAGCGGAGTTGTTCGAGTGAAGGCACGCGAACTCAGAGGCATGAGCATCGAGGAGCTCGACAAGGCGCTGGCCGACCGCCGGCAGGAGCTCTTCAACCTGCGCTTCCAGTCCGCGACGGGCGCCCTGGAGAACTCGGCGCGGCTGCGGCTGGCGAAGCGCGAGATCGCCCGGATCCTCACGGTCCGGCACGAGCGCGAGGACGGGTAACGGAACCGATGGCCGAGAAGAACGAGAAGACGGAAGAGACGCAGGCGGAGGAAACCCCGGTGGTCGAGGAGTCGACCCCGGAGGCGCCCGCTGCCGAGGCTGCCGAGACGACGACGGAGGCTGCCGCCGAGGAGGCGCCTGCGGCGGCGGAGGCGCCTGCCCCCGAGCCCGAGCCCGAGCCCGAGGCCGAGCAGGTCGAGGAGGGCGAGCCGGTTGCCGAGGCGACCGCCGAGGAGGAGGCCGCTGCGGAGGAGGTCGCCCCGGAGGTGCCGGAGCCGGCAGCCGAGGAGCCCGCCGCAGAGCCGGCGGAGGCGGCGCCGGCCGCGGACGCGGAGCAGGCGGCCGCCCCCGTGCCGCAGCCGCGCGGCCCCAAGCCAAAGCGGAAGCGGCTGCCCCGGCCGCTGCGCCGGCAGCGCACGGGCACGAAGCGCGAGCAGACGGGCGAGCGCAAGCCGATCGTCCGGCTGCCGAAGCCCGAGCGCGAGCGCGGCCGCCGTCAGGAGCGTCAGGGCACCGTCGTCTCCGCCGCGCAGGACAAGACGATCGTGGTCGAGGTCGCGGTAATCAAGGCGCACCCGAAGTACAAGAAGGTCGTGCGCCGTTCGCGGAAGTTCCACGCGCACGACGAGGCGAACGTGGCCAAGCTCGGCGACGTCGTCCGGATCGTCGAGACGCGCCCGCTCTCGAAGCTGAAGCGCTGGCGCCTCGCCGAGGTCGTCGAGGAGGCCAAGTGATCCTCCCGGCAACAGTGATCGCACCTCCCGCACGCGACCGGCACCGGGAGGATCACCGGTGATCCAGCAGGAGACCCGGCTCCGGGTGGCCGACAACACCGGCGCGCGCGAGCTGCTCTGCATCCGCGTGATGGGCGGCTCGCGGCGACGCTACGCCCGCGTGGGCGACGTCATCGTCGGCACCGTCAAGGCGGCGACGCCGCAGGGCGCGGTGAAGAAGGGCGACGTCGTCAAGGCCGTCGTCGTCCGCACGAAGAAGGCGTACGGCCGCGAGGACGGCACCCTGATCTCCTTCGACGAGAACGCCGCCGTGATCATCGACAACCAGAACAACCCGCGCGGCACCCGGATCTTCGGGCCGGTCGCGCGCGAGCTGCGCGAGAAGAACTTCATGAAGATCGTCTCGCTCGCGCCGGAGGTGTTGTAGGTGGCCACGAAGCTCAAGGTGAAGAAGGGCGACCTCGTCCAGATGACGACGGGGAAGGACCGCGGCAAGCAGGGCCGCGTGCTCGAGGCGCGCCCCGGCGAGGGCCGCGTGGTCGTCGAGAATCTCAACCTCGTCAAGCGCCACACGCGCCCGCGGCCGATCCGGCAGCGGAGCGGCATGGGCGGCCCGCAGGTCGAGCCGGGCGGGATCATCGAGAAGCCGGCCGCGGTGTCGATCTCGAACGTGATGGTCGTCTGCCCGACCTGCGGGCGGCCGACCCGCGTGGGGATCAAGACGAAGGAGACGCCGCACGGCACCATCCGCGTCCGCGTCTGCCGACGCGACGACTGCCGCGAGGAGATCGACCGGTGAGCGTGACCGAGACGTACGTGCCGCGCCTGAAGGCGCTCTACGAGCACGAGCTGCGCGATCGGCTCAAGGAGGAGCTCGAGCTGCAGACGGTGATGCAGGTGCCGCGCATCGCGAAGATCACGCTCAACATGGGCGTCGGCGAGGCGAAGACCGACGCGAAGGCCCTCGACTCGGCGATCGAGGAGCTGACGACGATCGCCGGGCAGCGCGCGCAGGTCCGTCGTGCGCGCAAGTCGATCGCGGGCTTCAAGATTCGCGAGGGCATGCCGATCGGCGCGAAGGTGACGCTGCGCGGCGCCCGCATGTGGGAGTTCCTCGACCGCCTCGTCTCGATCGCGCTGCCCCGCATCCGCGACTTCCGCGGCCTGGACCCGGGCTCGTTCGACGGGCGCGGGAACTACAGCCTCGGGATCCGGGAGCAGCTGATCTTCCCGGAGATCGACTACGACAGCATCCAGCAGGTGCGCGGCCTCGACGTGGCGATCACCACGACGGCCGAGACCGACGAGCACGCGCGCGCGCTGCTCGTGGCGCTCGGCCTGCCGTTCGCCGCCGACCGGAGGGACGAGCAGTAGATGGCGAAGAAGTCGCTGATCATCAAGCAGCAGCGGCCGAAGCGGTACAAGGTGCGCAACTACACGCGCTGCAACCGCTGCGGGCGGCCCCGGGCCGTGTTCCGCAAGTTCGGCCTCTGCCGCATCTGCCTGCGGGAGCTCGCCCACCAGGGCGCGATCCCCGGCATGACCAAGAGCAGCTGGTAGGAGAGACGACGTGCTGACCGACCCGATCGCAGACATGCTCACGCGCATTCGCAACGCCAACAAGGCGCTGCACGCGACCACTCGCATGCCGAGCTCGCGGATGAAGGTGGAGATCGCCCGCCTGCTGAAGGAGGAGGGCTACATCCGCGACTTCCGCGTCGAGCCGGGCGAGAGCTTCGACGAGCTCGTGATCGAGCTCAAGTACGGGCGCGGCCGCGAGCGCGTGATCACGGACCTGAAGCGGATCTCGAAGCCCGGTCGCCGCGTCTACGCCCGGAAGGATCGCCTCCCGCGCGTCCTCGGCGGCATGGGCGTCGCGATCATGTCGACGTCCAAGGGCCTCGTCACCGCGCGCACGGCCGAGAAGGAAGGAATGGGCGGGGAGGTCATCGCCTTCATCTGGTAACGCCATTTGGCTGCGCCAAATGGTTAGAGAGCAAGAGCAGAGCTATGAGTCGAATCGGAAAGCAGCCAATCCCAGTCCCGGACACGGTCGAGATCGTCCTCTCGCCGGGGTCCGTGACCGTGCGCGGGCCGCGGGGCGAGCTCTCGCAGCGCGTGTCGGAGCGCATGAAGATCGAGCAGGCCGACGGCGAGCTGACGGTCGCGCGGCCGACGGAGCGGGGCGAGGACCGCGCGCTCCACGGGCTCACGCGCACGCTGATCGCGAACATGGTCGAGGGCGTCACGAACGGGTTCGAGAAGCGCCTCGAGATCCAGGGCGTCGGCTACCGTGCACAGCTGCGCGGGACCGCGCTGGAGCTGAACGTCGGCTTCTCGCACCCCGTGGTGAAGGACGCCCCGGAGGGGATCACCTTCGACGTGCCGGCGCCGACGCAGGTGGTGGTGCGCGGCTCGGACAAGCAGCAGGTCGGGCAGATCGCGGCGGAGATCCGCAAGGTTCGGCCGCCGGAGCCCTACAAGGGAAAGGGAATCCGCTACGAGGGCGAGTACGTCCGCAGGAAGGTCGGGAAGCGAGCGTAATGGCGACGATGACGAAGAGGCAGGCCCGCGAGCGGCGGCATCGCCGCGTGCGCGGCAAGGTCAGCGGCACCGCCGAGCGGCCGCGCCTGGTCGTGTTCCGCTCCAACCGCGGGATCGAGGCCCAGCTCGTCGACGACGTCGAGAGCAAGACGCTCGCCGCCGCGAGCTGGCTCGCGCTCAAGGGCTTCAAGGGCGACAAGACGGAGCAGGCGGCCGAGGTCGGCAAGCTGCTCGCGCGAAACGCGAAGCAGGCCGGGATCGAGACCGCCGTGTTCGACCGCGGCGGCTACCTCTACCACGGCCGGGTCAAGGCGCTCGCCGACGGCGCGCGCGAGGGAGGTCTGAGCTTCTAGTGGCAACGCACGTCTCCGAGACGAGAGAGCTGAAGGAGCGCGTGGTCGAGATCAACCGTGTCGCCAAGGTGGTCAAGGGCGGCCGGCGGTTCTCCTTCACCGCGCTCGTCGTGATCGGCGACGAGGTCGACCGCGTCGGCGTCGGGTACGGCAAGGCCCGCGAGGTCCCGCTCGCGATCACGAAAGCGGTCGACGACGCGAAGAAGAACCTGTTCACCGTCCCCAAGCACGGCACGACGATCACCCACGAGTCGCTCGGTGCCTTCGACGCCGCCCGGGTGCTCCTGCGCCCCGCGAGCGAGGGCACCGGCGTGATCGCCGGGGGCGGCGTGCGCGCCGTGCTCGAGCTCGCCGGGATCAAGGACATCCTCGCGAAGAGCCTCGGCACCACCAACCCGATCAACATGGCGAAGGCCACGGTGGCCGCGCTGCGTCAGCTGCGCCGCCCCGAGGAGGTCGCGCGGGCGCGCGGCAAGACGGTGTCGGAGATCCTCCCGGTCGCTCGGGAGCAGCGCGAGCAGGACGCCGCCGACGCCGTCGCGGCCGCGACTGCCACCCAGGCGCAGGCGTCCCCCACGGCCGAGGCCGCCGAGGCGGAGGCAGCCGCCGTGACTGCCGAGCCCGTCGAGGACGCCGCTCCTGCCGAGGCGGACGAGACGGCCGCGCCGAAGCGCGGCGCGCGGAAGGACGAGTCGTGATGGCCAAGGTCCGGGTGACGCAGGTGCGCAGCCAGATCGGGCAGAGCGAGCGCCACCGGGGCACGCTGCGGGCGCTCGGGCTCGGCCGCATCGGCAGGACCGTCGAGCACGAGGAAGGCCCGGTGCTCGCCGGCATGCTGCGCAAGGTGCGCCACCTGGTGAAGGTCGAGGGAGGTTCGAATGGCTGACGGGCTCGACCTGTCGAACCTGAAGCCCGCGCAGGAGCGGAAGGACCGCAAGCGCGTCGGCCGCGGCCTCGGCTCCGGCAAGGGCCGCTACTCGGGCCGTGGGATCAAGGGGCAGAAGTCACGCTCGGGCTCGCACAAGATGCGGGCCGGCTTCGAGGGCGGTCAGATGCCGCTCTACATGCGCGTGGGCAAGCTCCGGGGCCCGACGTCGAAGGACGCGATGCCGATCGGGCCGTTCATGACGAAGACGCAGCCGGTGAACCTGCGCTCGCTCGAGGAGCGGTTCGCGGCCGGCGACGAGGTGACGCCCGAGACGCTGAAGGCGAAGCGCCTGATCCGCTCGACCCGCGTCGACGTGAAGGTCCTCGGGGTCGGCGAGCTGTCGAAGGCGCTCACCGTGCACGCGCACGGCGTGTCCGCGAGCGCGCGCGAGAAGATCGAGCGGGCCGGCGGGACGATCGTGCTGCTCCGGGAGCCCTCCGCGCCGAAGGCGCGGAAGGTCAGAAAGGCGAAGGGCGATGCCGCGGAGGCCTCTGCAGACGGCGAGGCGCAGGAGTGACGGTGCAGTCTGACCTTCTACGCGGAGCGTAGAAGGTGCTGTCGTGGCTCGCCAACGCGTGGCGCGTCCCGGAGCTCCGGACCCGCGTCCTCTTCACCGCCTTCATCCTCGCGATCTACCGCTTCGGCGCCTGGGTTCCCTCGCCGGGCGTCAACGCGGACGAGGTCAGGGGTGCGCTCTCCGGCCAGGGCGGCACCGTCCTCGGGCTGCTGAACCTCTTCTCAGGCGGTGCGCTCGCGCGGTTCTCCGTGTTCGCGCTCGGGATCATGCCGTACGTCACGGCCTCGATCATCATCCAGCTGATGACCGTGGTGATCCCACGGCTCGAGCAGCTCCAGAAGGAAGGCGAGTCCGGCTACGCGAAGATCAACCAGTACACCCGCTACCTGACCGTCGGCCTCGCGGCCGCGCAGTCGACGGGGTACGCGTTCCTGTTCCAGCGCCAGGGCGCGCTCGACTTCAACGCCGGGCGCCTCGTGCTGATCGTGATCACGCTCACCGCCGGCACCGTGCTGCTGATGTGGATGGGCGAGCTGATCACGAAGCGCGGCGTCGGCAACGGCATCTCGCTGCTGATCTTCGCCTCGATCCTCACCGCGCTGCCGACCGGCATCCGCGCGTTCATCAACGGCGGGCCGATGGAGAAGCTCTTCTTCCCGCTGATCGCGCTCACGGTGATCGTCGCGGTCGTCTTCATCCAGGAAGGGCAGCGGCGCATCCCGATCCAGTACGCCAAGCGGATGGTGGGCCGGCGCATGACGGCCGGCGGCTCGACCTACATGCCGCTCCGCGTGAACATGGCCGGCGTGATCCCGATCATCTTCGCCGCCGCGATCATGGCGTTCCCGCCGACGATCGCGCAGTACTTCCCGCAGACGCAGAGCTTCATCAACGAGCACTTCCTGCCCACCGACCTGAGCTACATGTTGCTGCAGGGCTTCCTGATCGTGATCTTCACGTACTTCTACACCGCGGTGCAGTTCAACCCCGTCGACCAGGCCGACAACCTGCGGCGCTACGGCGGCTACATCCCCGGCATCCGGCCCGGCCCGCCGACGGCGCAGTACCTCGACCGAGTGCTGACGCGGCTGACGCTGCCGGGTGCGGTCTACCTCGCGCTCGTCGCGACGCTGCCGACGCTGTTCATCCGCTACGGCGGGTTCTCGCAGGCCACTGCCGGGGCGCTGGGGGGGACCTCGGTGCTGATTGCCGTAGGCGTGGCGCTCGACACGATGCGTCAGATGGAGGCCCAGATGATGCAGCGGTCGTACGAGGGCTTCCTCAAGTAGTGAACATCCTGCTGCTGGGCGTTCAGGGAGCCGGCAAGGGCACCCAGGCGAAGCGAATCGCCGCCGAGTACGAGCTCCCGCACGTGTCCACCGGCGACATGTTCCGCGCGGCGGTCGCGGCGCAGAGCGAGCTCGGGCGGCGCGTGGCGCCGATCCTCGAGCGCGGCGAGCTGGTGCCGGACGAGCTCACGATCGCGCTGATTCGCGAGCGCCTCGCCGAGGAGGACGCGCGGAACGGCGTCGTCCTGGACGGTTTCCCCCGCACCGTCGCGCAGGCGTCGGCGCTCGACGCGATGCTGGGCGAGGAGGGGCGCCGCCTCGACGTCGTGCTCGAGCTGCAGGTCTCCGACGACGTGGCGATGGAGCGGATGCTCTCGCGCGCGCAGCTCGAGGGCCGGATCGACGATACCCCCGAGGTGATCGCGCGCCGGCTCGCGATCTACCACGAGGAGACGGAGCCGATCGTCGAGTACTACCGCGCCCAGGGGATCGTGGTCGGGCTCCACGGCGAGCGGACGATCGACGAGGTCTTCGCGGAGATCCAGGCGGCGCTCGAGGCCGTCGAGGCGCGCGCATGATCATCCGCAAGTCGGCTCGGGAGCTCGAGCGGATGGCGGCGGCCGGCGAGGTCGTCGCCCGCACGCACGAGCTGATGCGCGAGCACGTGCGGCCCGGGGTGACGACCGCGCACCTCGACCGGATCGCGGAGGAGTTCATCCGCTCCGAGGGCGGCGTGCCGACGTTCAAGGGTTACCGCGGCTATCCCGCCGCGCTCTGCATCTCCCGGAACGACATGGTCGTGCACGGGATCCCGGGCGCCGACGAGCTCGCGGAGGGGGACGTCGTCTCGATCGACGTGGGCGTGACCCTCGGCGGCTTCGTGGCCGACTCCGCCTGGACGTACCCCGTGGGCGAGATCTCCGAGGAGGCGCAGCACCTCCTCGACGCGTGCGAGGCCGCGCTCCACGCCGGGATCGACCAGGCGCGGGTCGGGAACCGCGTCGGCGACATCTCCGCCGCGGTGCAGCGGGCGACGGAGGGCGCGGGCTTCTCGGTCGTGCGGAGCCTCGTCGGTCACGGCGTCGGGCGGCAGATGCACGAGGAGCCCCAGATCCCGAACTTCGGCGAGCCCGGGCGGGGCCCGTTGCTCGCCGAGGGCATGACGCTCGCGATCGAGCCGATGATCACGGCGGGCCGCGCGGACGTGGTGCTGCTCGACGATCGGTGGTCGATCGTGACGGAGGACGGGTCCCTCTCCGCGCACTTCGAGCACACGATCGCGGTGACCGCCGAGGGGCCTCGGATCCTGACGATGGCGGGGGCCCGTCTGCTACAGTGACGCGCGTCGCGCCGCCTTTGGCGTGCGCGCGTTTTCGCTGAGGTTTTCGAGCAAACGCTGCATTCGAAAGGTCTGATTGGCGGTCAAGGAAGAGAAGATCGAGGTCGAGGGCGAGGTCGTCGAGGCGCTCCCGAGCACGATGTTCCGGGTGCACACCGAGACCGGACACGACGTGCTCGCCAAGATCTCGGGGAAGATGCGCAAGCACTACATCCGCATCCTCCCCGGCGACAAGGTCAAGGTGGAGCTGTCCCCCTACGACTTGACCCGCGGCCGCATCACCTACCGCCACAGATAGCAGTACCACCGAGAATCGGGAGCCGAGTTGAAGGTCCGTCCGTCCGTCAAGCCGATGTGTGAGCGCTGCCGCGTCATCCGCCGGCACGGCCGGGTGATGGTCATCTGCTCGAACCCCAACCACAAGCAGAGGCAGGGCTAGAACCAGATGGCACGCATCGCAGGCGTCAACCTGCCGAACCAGAAGCGGCTCGAGATCGGTCTCACGTACATCTACGGGATCGGGCAGTCGACGGCTCACGAGATCTGCGCCGAGCTCGGGCTCTCGCCCGACGAGAAGATCCGCGACCTGACCGACGACGAGATCAACAAGCTCCGCGCCTACATCGACGGGAACCTGCAGGTCGAGGGCGACCTGCGCCGGGAGCGCCAGCAGTCGATCAAGCGCCTCGGCGAGATCGGCTCGTACCGCGGCATCCGCCACCGGCGCGGGCTGCCGGTCAACGGCCAGCGGACGAAGACGAACGCGCGCACCCGCAAGGGCCCGAAGAAGACCGTCGGCCGCGGCAAGAAGGGGAAGTAAGTGGCACCTCCGCGCAAGCAGGCGGCCACCAGGGGCCGCACCCGCCGCCGCGTCCGCAAGAACGTCGCGATCGGCCAGGCACACATCAAGACCTCGTTCAACAACACGATCGTCTCCCTCACCGACAAGGAGGGGAACGTGATCGCGTGGGAGTCGGCCGGCTCCGCGGGCTTCAAGGGCTCGCGCAAGTCGACGCCGTTCGCCGCGCAGGTCACGGCCGACTCCTGCGCCCGCAAGGGGATGGAGCACGGGCTCCAGAAGGTCGAGGTCTTCGTCAAGGGCCCCGGCTCGGGGCGCGAGACCGCGATCCGGTCGCTCCAGGCCGCCGGGCTCGAGATCCTCGGCGTCAAGGACGTGACCCCGCAGGCCCACAACGGGGTGCGGCAGAAGAAGCGGAGGCGGGTCTAGTGGCGGCCCCCTCCATCGCAGCTCGCACGCGCCCGGCGCCTGTAACGCGTCACGTTTCGGCGCCGGTCGAGCACGATCTGCTCGGAGGTGACCGCTGATGGCACGCGACCTCGGCCCCAAGTGCCGCGTGTGCCGCCGCGAGGGGATGAAGCTCTTCCTCAAGGGCGAGCGCTGCCTGACCGAGAAGTGCGCGATCGAGCGCCGCTCGTACCCGCCGGGCGAGCACGGCCGCGGCCGCATCAAGCAGTCCGAGTACCTGGTGCAGCTGCGCGAGAAGCAGAAGGCGCGCCGCTACTACGGCCTGCTCGAGAAGCAGTTCCGCACCTACTACGCGAAGGCGTCGCGGAAGACGGGCATCACCGGCGAGAACCTGCTGCGGATGCTCGAGACGCGCCTCGACAACGTCGTCTACCGGCTCGGGTTCGCCGCCTCGCGCGCGCAGGCCCGGCAGCTCGTCCGCCACGGGCACTTCCAGGTGAACGGCCGGCGGGTGAACATCCCCAGC
>DATHTC010000024.1:0-1853 GCA_035463735.1 Gaiellaceae bacterium
GCCGCAGGCGCCGTCCGTTCCGGGCACGATCGCCGTCGAGGACGGGCACAAGGCGTTCCTGATCGCCCATGCGGTCGGCGTCCAGATCTACAAGTGCAACCCGACCGCGGGCGGCTACGAGTGGGGCTTCGTCGCCCCGCGCGCCGACCTGTTCAACGACGGCGGCAACCTGATCATGACGCACTTCGGCGGGCCCACGTGGCAGGCCAAGGACGGCAGCGCCGTCAAGGCCGCGCGCGTGGACGGCGTCACGGTCGACGCCACCGCCATCCCGTGGCTGCTGCTGAAGGCGTCGCCGATCACGGGTGGCGAAGACGGCCGCCTGGCGGAGACGACCTTCATCCAGCGGATCGCGACGACCGGCGGCCTCGCGCCTGCCGCGGCGACGTGCAACGCCGACACCGCAGGCTCGATCGAAGAGGTCCCGTACACCGCGGACTACTACTTCTGGAAGGCCGCGTAGCAGCCCCTCCTCCCTCCGACTGACCGAGCCGGCCGGGGCACGACGCCGGCTGGCTCTCCCCTGAGCGAAAGGAACGACATGACGCAGACCATCGCGCGGTCCTACTTCGGCACCGTCAAGCAGCGGCAGCAGCAGACCTGGGCCAGCGGGGACTTCCACGCCGTCGGCGCCCGGATCGTGCTCACCGCCGAGCAGCTCGTCGACCGCGCCGACCTGCAGGCCGGCTGGAGCGTCCTCGACGTCGCCACCGGGAGCGGCAACGCGGCCATCGCCGCCGCCCGCCTCGGCTGCGAAGCCGTGGGCGTCGACTACGTCCCCTCCCTGCTCGAGCGCGGGCGCGCCCGCGCCGCCGCCGAGGGCCTCGACGTCGAGTTCGTCGAGGGCGACGCGGAGGCGCTGCCGTTCCCGGACGAGTGCTTCGACGCCGTCACCTCCGTGTACGGGTGCATGTTCGCGCCCGACCAGCAGCAGGCCGCGGCCGAGCTGCTCCGCGTAACCCGCCCCGGCGGCACGATCGCGCTCGCGAGCTGGACGCCGGACGGGTTCATCGGCGAGCTCTTCCGCACGACGGCGAAGCACGTGCCGCCGCCGGCGGGCGTGCCCTCGCCGATGCGCTGGGGCACCGAGCACCACCTGCAGAACCTCCTCGGCGACGGCGTCTCGACGCTCGAGACGAGGGAGCGGACGTTCACGTTCCGCTTCCCGTCGGCGCAGGCGTTCGTCGACTTCTTCCGCCGCTGGTACGGCCCGACGCTGAAGGCGTTCGCGGCGCTCGAGGGCGCCGCGCGCGAGGCGCTCGAGCACGACCTCGTCGCGCTCGCCGAACGGCACGACCGCCTGCGCGGCGGCGCGGTCGCGATTCCGGCCACCTACGTCGAGGCCGTCGCGGTCACCCGCTGAGCCCCCACAGACCATGAAAGGAACCGAATCGAATGAATGCGATTTCCGCACCACGTGCCGGACGCAGAGCCCTCGTGCTGGGCGCTCTCGCCGGTGTCCTCTCCGCAGCAGCACTCGTCGGCGCCGAGCCGGCGTCGGCCGCCTTCGCCGCGAAGGTGAAGACGGGAACCCTCACCATCACCGGGGACGGGGCGAGCGACAAGCTCGCGCTGCGCCTCGCACCCGGCGTGCCCGGGACGCTCCAGGTCGACGTCGGCGACGACGGCACCGCCGAGTTCAGCTTCGACCGGAGCACGTTCACCCGCATCGTCGTCGACGCCGGGCGCGGCGACGACCAGGTCCGGATCGACAGCACGAGTGGCGTGTTCACCGACGAGCTCGTGACGCTGAACGGCGGCCCCGGCGCGGACACGCTCCTCGGCGGCTTCGGCGACGACACGCTCAACGGCGGTGCCGGCAACGACGTCCTCGACGGCGGCTCCGGCACCGA
>DATHTC010000025.1:0-2848 GCA_035463735.1 Gaiellaceae bacterium
CCCGGCCGTCGCGGAAGACGAGCGTGTTGACGGATCCGGCGCGCGCCGCGGCAGGGTCGAGCTCGTCGCAGAGCCGTGCGACCGCGCGCTTGTGCGGGATCGTCACGTTCGCGCCCGCGAAGCCGAGCGCGGCGAGCCCACGGACGGCGTCCTCCAGCACGTCCGCAGGGACGTCTACGGCGACGTAGGCCCAGTCGAGGCCGCGCGCGGCGAAGGCGGCGTTCTGCATCGCGGGAGAACGCGAGTGCGCGACGGGGTGGCCGAGGAGCGCGACCAGCCGGGTCGAGGCTGAGAGCACGGGCGCATTCTCCCGCCGCCGGAGGCTGTGGACGAGCCGGCACCGATTCGTCACCGCTCGGACATGTCTGGGGACAGACCTAGGGACTGTCCCCAGACGCGGCCGGAAGCAACGTGTCCGCGGCGCTGGCCCGGCCCGCGCCTAGCAGCCGTAGCCGTATTCGCAGGCCTTCGCGTAGAACTCGGACTCGCTCGCGGTGAAGAAGTGGTGCACCTTGTCGGGCTTGCGGACGAAGTAGAGGTAGTCGACCTTCGCCGGGTGCGCCGCGGCCTGGATCGAGGCCAGCCCCGGGTTCGCGATCGGCGTCGGCGGCAGGCCCTGCCGGTTGCGCGTGTTGTAGGGGTTGTCCGACTCGAGCTGCGACTGGCGTAGCGGCTCCGTGCCCGGCACGTCCAGCCCGTACCGGATCGTCGCGTCGATCCCGAGCGGCATCCCGGCCTTCAGCCGGTTGTAGATCACTGCCGCCACGAGCGGGCGCTCCTCGGGAGCGATCGTCTCCTTCTCCACCATCGACGCGATGATCAGGACGTCGTACGGCGTGAGGTTCTTCGCGCGCGCCTCCTTCAGGTCGACGCGGCGCCACGCCCGGCGGAAGGCCGTCAGCTGCTTCTCGACCAGCTGCCGCGTCGTCGTCTTCGCGGTGAAGTCGTACGTCGCCGGGAAGAGGAAGCCCTCGAGGTGCCGCCGCGTGCCGTCCTCGGCGAACTCGGCGGGCAGCCGGCTCACCCGCGTCAGCGAGAGGTACTCCCGCTCCGAGAGCAGCGGCTCGACCTTCCGCTTCTCGCGCGCGATCCGGTCGACGGCGGTGATTCGGGCCGCCATCTGCTCCCGCGTAAAGCCCTCGGGGAACACGATCCGGAGCGGCTTCGGCGGCGGCGTCGCAGCTGTCGTCGTGGCCGGCGGCGGGGGCGCCGCCTCGTCGTCCCCGACGCTGCTGACGGCCTTCGACGCGAGCCAGACGGCCGCGCCGAGCGCCCCGACGAGCGCGAGAAGGGCGACGAGCCGGCGGACGATGATCCGGGTCGACGTCGGGCGCGACCCTCGCTGCGCGGGCGCACTCACGCGCCGCTCCCGATGCGCTCCAGATACCCCGCGAGGAGGTAAGCCGCGGCCCGCGCGTCCTCCTCGCCGGTGCCGCCCGCCTGCCCTGCCAGCGCGGTCGTGAACCGCTCGTCGAACGTCTCCACCGGCACGTCCACCACCTCCCGCAGCGCCTCCACGAACCGCAACGTCTCCGCGGCCTGCGCCCCGGTCTCCCCGCGCAACGTCAACGGCATGCCCACGACGACACGGTCGACGTCCTCCTCCCCGATCAGCTTCGCCAGGCGGGCGAGTCCGTCGCCGCTCGCCGCGCGCTCGACGACGCACAGGGGGCGCGCGAGCGTCCCCGTCGGGTCGGAGACGGCGACGCCGGTCCGCGCCGAGCCGAAGTCCAGTGCGAGCACCTTCACGCCGGCACCCCTACGACGCCAGCGCCGACAGGATCAGCCGCTCCGCCTCCGCGAGCGCCTCGGGCAGCTTGTCCGCGTCCTTGCCGCCGGCGCGCGCCATCGTCGGCCGCCCGCCGCCTCCCCCACCGACGACCGCCGCCGCCTGGCGGATCACGTTTCCCGCGTGCACGCCGCGGCCCTCGAGCGACTTGTCGACGTTGATCACGAGCTGCACGGTGCCGTTCTCGCGCGAGCCGACGATCACCGCCGCCGGCGCGTGTTGCTGCTTCAGGCGGTCCGAGACGTCGAGCGGGTCGCCGGCGGTGACCTCGACGACGAGCACGCTCACGTCTCCCGCCTCCGTCTGCCGCGTGATCTCGAACCGCGGCCCGCCGTCGTCGGCGGCGGCCGGCTTCCGCTTCGCCTCGCGCCGGAGCCGCTCGAGCTCTCCGCGCAGCTCGTCCACCTCCCGCGCGCGGCCGTGGAGGTACGCCCACGCCTCGCCCGCCGTGACCGCCTCGATCCGCCGCGCGCCGGAGCCGACCGATCCCTCCGTGAGGATCGCGAACGGCCCGATCTCGGCGGTCGAGCGCACGTGCGTGCCGCCGCACAGCTCGCGCGACCAGCCCTCCACCTCGACGACGCGCACGACGTCGCCGTACTTCTCGCCGAAGAGCATGGTCGCGCCGAGCCCGCGCGCCTCGTCGATCGTCGTCTCGAAGGCGCGCACGGCGAGGTTGCGGAAGACGTGCTCGTTCACGAGGTGCTCCACCCGCTCGCGCTGCTCCGGGGTCAGGGCCTGGTCGTGCGTGAAGTCGAAGCGAAGCTTGTCCGGGCGCACGGCCGAGCCGGCCTGGCGGACGTGGTCGCCGAGCACTTCCCGCAGCGCCTTGTGCAGCAGGTGGGTCGCCGTGTGGTTCGCCATCGTCGGAAAGCGCACCGCCCACGGCACGATCGCGCGCACGCGCTGCCCCGCCGCGAAGCCCTCGCCCGCGAACAGGAGCACCTGGTCGTCGCCGAGGCGGAACGCCTCCCGGAGCTCCGCGCGCGTCCCGTCCTCGCCCTCGATCAACCCCGCGTCCGTGACCTGGCCGCCGCCGGCGGGGTAGAACGGCGACTC
>DATHTC010000026.1:0-10196 GCA_035463735.1 Gaiellaceae bacterium
GACGGGCTCGCGCTCTTCGACTGCGGCCCGTCGACAGGGATCCCCGCGCTGAAGGACGGCCTCCGCTCGCGCGGGCTCGACCTGCGGGACGTCCGCCACCTGCTCCTCTCGCACATCCACCTCGACCACGCCGGCGCCGCGGGCGCGCTCGTCCGCGAGCACCCGGCGCTGCAGGTGCACGTGTCGGAGGTCGGCGCGCCGCACCTCGTCGACCCCGCGCGGCTCGAGGCGAGCGCGCGGCGGCTCTACGGCGACGCGTTCGACGGGCTGTGGGGGGAGCTCGCGCCGGTGCCGGAGTCGAACGTCCACGTGGTCGGCGGCCGCGTCCTCGGCCTCGACTGCTGGCCGAGCCCGGGACATGCCAGCCACCACGTCTGCTACCTCGGCGCGGACGGGACGCTGCTCGCGGGCGACGCTGCGGGTGTGCGCATCCAGCCGAGCGTGGTCGTCGTGCCCCCGACGCCGCCGCCGGAGGTGGACGTCGACGGGTGGCTCGCGACGATCGACGAGCTCGAGCGGCGTGCGCCCGAGCGGCTGGCGCTGATCCACTTCGGAGTCGCCGACGACGTCGGGGAGCACCTCGGGCAGCTCCGCCGCCGCCTGGAGACGTGGGCGGCGCTCGTCGCGGGCGGGGCGTCGGAGGAGGCGTTCGTCGCGGAGGCGCTGGCGGAGGTCGGCGCCGGCGCAGCCGAGGTGGAGCAGGCGATGCCCCTGTGGCAGTCGTACGCCGGGCTCCGCCGCTGGGCGGACAAGCGCGCAGCCGCGTGAGCCGGCGCGCGCGGCTGGGCCCGCTGGAGGAGCGGCCGTTCCGGCTGCTCTTCCTCGCGCGCACCGCGTCCCTGTTCGGGAACGCCTTCGCTCCGGTCGCGCTCGCGTTCGCGATCCTCGACGACCTCGACGGCAGCGCCACGCAGCTGGGGCTCGTGCTCACGGCGACGTGGGTCCCGCAGATCCTGTTCACGCTGCTCGGAGGCATCTGGGCCGACCGCCTGCCGCGCAACCTCGTGATGGTCACCACCGACCTGACGATGTTCGCCGCGCAGGCGACCGTGGCCGCGCTGCTGCTCACGGGCGCGGCCGAGCTCTGGATGCTCGCGATCACCCAGGCCGTGCGCGGCACCGCGATGGCGTTCTTCTACCCCGCCGCGGCGGGGCTCGTCCCGCAGGTCGTCAGCCGGCCGCGCCTCCAGTCGGCGAACGCCCTCCTGCGGATGTTGCAGTCCTCGTCCCTGATCGCGGGCGCGGCGGCGGCCGGGATCGTCGTCGCGGTTGCCGGCGCCGGGTGGGCGATCGCGTTCGACGCGCTGATGTTCCTCGTCAGCGCCTCGTTCCTCGTCCGCATCCGCCTGCCCCGCGCGGTGCGCACGCAGGCGCCGAACCTCCTGCGCGAGCTGCGGGAGGGGTGGACCGAGTTCCGCTCGCGCGAGTGGCTGTGGGTGATCGTCGCCGCGGCGATGGTGGGCAACATGGCCGTGCAGGCGGGCTACGTCGTGCTCGGGCCCGTCGTCGCCGACCGGGAGCTGGGCGGGCCCGCGGCGTGGGGTGCGATCGTGGCGGGAACGGGCGTCGGCCTCGTCCTCGGCGGCCTCGTGTCGTTTCGGATCCGGCCGACGCGGCCGCTCCTCGTCGCGCAGCTCGCGGTCCTGCTCGCGTTCCCGCTCCTCCTCGCGCTCGCGTTCGCCCTGCCCGTGCCGCTGATCGTCGCCGCCGCGGTCCTCCAGGGGGTCGGCTTCGAGCTCTTCGGCGTCCTCTGGGACACCGCGCTGCAGCAGCACATCCCCCACGAACGGCTCTCGCGCGTGAGCGCCTGGGATCAGCTGGGCTCGTTCGTCGTGATCCCGATCGGCCTCACGATCGCCGGGCCGCTCGCCGACCGCGTCGGCACGGAGGAGGCGATCCTGCTGTCCGCGCTCGTCTATCTGCTCGCGCAGTCGCTCGCCCTCCTCAGCCGGGACGTGCGCACGCTGCCCCGCGCGGACGCGCGGCCGGCACCCGCTCAGGAGGGCGCGGAGATCGCCGCCTCGTAGGCGCGCAGGTAGTCGTCGACCATCCGCTCCGGTGAGAACCGCGCCTCGGCGGACGCGCGGATGGCGGCCGGCTCGAGCGAGTCGGCGAGCTCGAGGGCCGCTTCCATCTCGCGGTAGTGGTCGACGATCACGCCGTCGACACCGTGCTGGATCACCTCCGGCACGGCCCCCCAGCGCGTCCCGATCACGGGGGTGCCGCACGCCATCGACTCGATCATGACCAGCCCGAACGGCTCCTCCCACTCGATCGGGAACAGCGTCGCGCGCGCGTTCTGGAGCAGCTCGACCTTCTCGCCGTGGTTGACCTCGCCGAGGTACTCGATCCCGTCGCCGAGATGCGGCTCGACGAGCTCACGGTAGTACTGCTGCTCGAGCGGCTCGCGGTTCTTTCCCGCGATCTTGAGCGGCAGCCCCGCCGAGCGGGCGACCGCGATCGCCCGGTGGCAGCCCTTGTCCGGGCTCATGCGCCCGAGGAACAGCAGGTAGTCGCCTCGGTGCGGCGAGACCGGGTAGAGGGAGAAGTCGAGCGCGTTCGGGCAGTTCGCGACCCACGGCAGGTCCGGGTGCGGTTTGCGCTGGTTGAGCGAGAGCGAGATCAGCTTCGCGCGCGGGTTGACCCTGCAGATCGCCGCGTACAGCTCCCCCGGCTCCCCCGTCAGCGGGCCGTGCACCGTGTGCACCGACGGCACGTCGACGAGCCCCGTCAGCAGCAACCCCATCATCCCGGTGTGGTCGTTGATCACGTCGAGCTCACCGGCGTCGAGGAGCGCCGAGAGCGCGTGCCGGAGCTCCCAGAAGGTGTGACCGATCCACTCGCTCGGCGCCTTCTCGTAGACGTACCGGAGCTCCGCCTTCGTGTGCGAGTCGCCCGAGGCGTACAGCACCGGGTCGTGGCCGGCGTCGGCGAGCCCGTCGGCCAGCAGCGAGACGACCCACTCGATCCCGCCGTAGCCGGTGGGCGGCACCGGGAACCAGACGGGGCTCAGGATCCCGACCCTCACGCCTGCACCACCCGCGTCGCGCCGTCCTCGACGACGACGTCCCACGACCGCCCGAACGCGCGGACGCCCCCCAGGCGCACGTCCCCGACCCACGACGGCAGCTCGGCCGGAGCGGCCGACTCGAGCACGTGGCGGCCCGGGTTGGGCCGGAGCCCGAGGAGCACCTGCAGCAGCAGCACGGGCGTGCCCGCCGCCCAAGCCTGCGGCCGCGCGGCGGTCGGGTAGGCGATCGGGAACGGGGTCTCCGTCCGCGGCAGCCCGGCGAAGACCTCCGGCAGCTGGTAGCCGAACCACGTCGCCGCCTCGAGCATCCTGCGCGCGATCCGCTGCGCCTCCGGCCAGCGCTCGTACCGCGCCAGCCCCGCGGCGATCAGCGAGTTGTCGTGCGGCCACACGGTGCCGTTGTGGTAGCTGAGGGGGTTGTAGGCCGCATCCGCGGCCGACATCGTACGCACGCCCCAGCCCGACCAGAGCCCGTCGCCCATGAGCGCGTCGACCACCTGCTCGACGCGCTCCGGCGGCACGATCCCGCTCCAGAGCAGGTGGCCGACGTTCGAGCACAGCGCGTCGACGGGCCGCTTCTCGCCGTCGAGCGCGAGCGCGTAGTAGCCGCCGCGCGCCTCGACCCAGAACGCGTCGTCGAAGCGCCGCCGCAGCGCCTCCGCGTCCGCCTCGAGCCGCTCGGCCAGCTCGCGGTCGCGCCAGGCGAGGCGCGCGAGCTCGGCCGTGCGACGCTTCGCGTCGTACACGTACCCCTGCACCTCGCACGGGGCGATCGGGCCCTCCGCGAAGCCTCCGTCGGCGAACCGCTGTGAGTCGCCGGAGTCCTTCCACGACTGGTTCGCGAGCCCGTGCGCCGTCCGCCGCCGGTACTCGACGAAGCCGTCGCCGTCGACGTCGCCGTAGCCGTCGATCCACTCGAGCGCGCGGAGGGCGGGCTCGCGCAGCGCGCGCACGAGCGCCTGGTCGTCCGTCCACCGCCATACCTCCGACAGCAGCACGAGCCAGAGCGGCGTCGCGTCGACGCTGCCGTAGTAGACGGGGAACCAGCGCTGCGCGGCCTTCCCGTGCCGCACCTCGTGGCAGATCTTCCCCGGCTCCGCGTCGACCTCCGGCCGGTCCTCCGTCGCCTGCAGCCGCGCGAGCGCGTGGAGGGCGCCGACCGCCAGCTCGGTGCCGAAGAGCAGGGTCTGGTACGAGGTGATGACCGTGTCGCGCCCGAAGACGGTCATGAACCACGGCATGCCCGCGGCCGGGAGCTTGTCGAAGCCGCGGTCGGTGCGCAGGCGCAGCGAGGCGAGGTCGGCGACCGACTGCGTGAACGACCGCCCGAGCGCGTCCCAGCTCGCCCGGATCTGCGGCACCCGCAGCTGCCACGCCGAGAGGGAGTCGCGCACGTGCTGCAGCTCGTCGCCGAAGCGCCGCTCGGCCTGGCGCGGCGTGACCTCCTCCCCGTCGGACGTGACGTAGACGTCGACGACGAGCCGCCACTCCTCGCGCGGCGCGAGCTCGACCGCCCAGCGCACGGCGGCGCCGTCGACGTCGCCCGAGCGGGAGATCATCACCTGCGTCCTGGCGTGCCAGCCCTCGCCCCGGTCCTCCATCACGAACTGGCCGTTGTCGCCGTCCCACTCG
Source organism: Gaiellaceae bacterium (assembly GCA_035463735.1). Taxonomy (GTDB): domain Bacteria; phylum Actinomycetota; class Thermoleophilia; order Gaiellales; family Gaiellaceae; genus DATHTC01. Next base: position 4,664 of record DATHTC010000026.1, read on the forward strand.
ACCGCCGCGGGTGGGGGCAGCGGGGGCGCGTTCACGGGGTCCCCCAGGGAGAAGTCGCGCTCCTTGACCGCGAAGATGTCGGCGAAGTCGCTCCCGAGCTCGAGCCCGACCTTGAAGGCGACGGCCTCCATCGACTCGTTCCGGATCACGACGTGCTCCTGCATCCCCTGGCCGACGAAGCGCTCGCGGGCGATCGAGAGGCAGTCCTGCGCGAGCCCGCCCGCCAGCGGGTTGCGCAGGAAGAACGCGGCCGAGAAGTACTCGACCTTGTCGGACGAGAGCAGCAGCGGACGCGCGCCGTTCACCGTCAGCCGGAGGATGGAGAGGAAGCGCGTGTCGTCCGCGAAGAAGCCGCTCGTCTCGTCGCCGATGTCCCCGCGGTCGTCGCAGATGCAGAACGTCGACCCCTCGAGGATCGTGAGCGTCACGACGTCCCGCGGATGATCCGGCCGCCGGACGACTGCGCGAGCGCCTTCACCACGAGCTCGTCGACGTTGACGTGCGGCGGGCGGGTGAGCGCGAAGAGGATGCACTCGGCGATGTCGTCCGGGGTCATCGCGTCCACGCCCTCGTACACCGCTGCCGCGGCCACCTCGTCGCCGCGGAAGCGGACGCGGGAGAACTCCGTCTCGACGAGCCCCGGATCGACGAGCGTGATCCGGATCGGCCGGCCGAGCAGGTCCTCCCGCAGCGCGTAGGCGAAGCCGCGGACGGCGAACTTCGACGCCACGTAGACGGCCGCGCTCGGGTACGCCTGGCGCCCCGCCACGGAGCCGATCAGGACGACGTGCCCGCCGTCGCGGAGGTGCGGCAGGCAGAGGCGCGTGACGCGCACCACGCCGTTCACGTTCGTCTCCAGGACCGTCCGCTCGTCGGCCTCCGTCGACTCCGCGAACGGCTCCCGCCCGAGCGCGAGCCCCGCCGCGTTCACGAGCACGTCGACGCCGCCCAGCTCGGCGACCGCGCGCTCCACGAACGCCTCGCAGCTCTCCGCCCGCGTCACGTCGAGCTCGAGCGCGACCTCGGCGTCGACGCGGTCGGCCCGCCGCGCCCCGCCGGCGACGCGGGCGCCCTCGCGCCGCAGCGCGCGCACCGTCGCCGCGCCGATCCCGCTCGAGGCGCCCGTGACGACCGCGGTCTTGCCCTCCAGCCCTGGCACCGGCGGTGAGCTTACGGCCTCGCCCTGGTCCGGCGCGAAGGGTTCACGTACGAAGCTGCCGCGAGAGCTCCACCGTCGCCGGGACCGCGTGCTCCACCTGGAGCGTCGTGTGGTGGAGGGCGAAGCGCGCCCGGAGCAGCTCGTCGAGCTGCTCGCGGATCGCGTGACAGTCCGCGCCGGGAGCGACGAGCACGTGCGCCGACAGCGCGGGGAAGCCGCTGGTGATCGTCCAGACGTGGAGGTCGTGCACCTCGCGGACACCCTCCACGGCCGCCATCGCGGCCCCGACGACGCCGACGTCCAGGTCGCGAGGGGCGGCCTCCAGCAGGATCCCGACCGAGTCGCGCAGCACCGTCCACGAGCTCGCCAGCACGAGCAGCGCGATCGCCAGCGAGACGAGCGGGTCGGCGTACGCCCAGCCGGTCGCGAGCACGAGGACGCCCGCGACGATCACGCCGACGGAGCCGAGCAGGTCCGCCAGCACGTGGCGGAGCGCCGCGCGCACGTTCAGGCTCTCGCTGCCGCTGCGGTGGATCACGGCGGCAGCGGCGACGTTGACCGCGAGGCCGGCGACGCCGACGGCGAGCATCCAGCCGCCGAGCGGCTCCGGCGGGTCGCCGAGGCGGTCGAACGCCTCGACGAAGATCCAGATCGCGATCGCGACGAGCGCGACGCCGTTCGCGAGCGCCGCGAGGATCTCCGCGCGCCGGAAGCCGAAGCTCCGCTGCGCCGTCGCGGGCCGCCCCGCCGCCCATGCCGCCAGCAGCGCGAGCGCGAGGCTGCCGGCGTCGCCGACCATGTGGCCCGCGTCGGCGAGCAGCGCCAGCGAGCTCGCGGCGAGGCCGGCAACGACCTCGACCACCGCGAACGCGACGATCAGCCCGAGCGCGACGGCGAGCGCCCGCGTCCCCGCAGAGGCGCGGCCGTGGCCGTAGGCGTGCGCGTGCTCGTGCACCCCCGGATCTTGCCCTTGATCGGCCGGGAAGGTCATGCGACGATCGGCACGAAGAGGAACTCCGAGGGAGGGAGTGGGTCATGCCTGAGGGCGCGCCTCCGTCGCGGCTGCTCGACCGGTGGACGCGCGCGGTCATCCGCCTCCGCTGGGCCGTGGTGGCCGGCTGGGTGGCGGCGGTCGTCGTCGGCGCCGTGCTCGCGGGCCAGCTCGGGACGCTGTTCGAGAGCCAGACGAGCGTGCCGGGCACCGAGGCGCAACGCGTCGACGACGTGCTCAAGGCCGACTTCGGGCAGCGGTCGTACGCCGGCTGGACGGTCGTCGTCCGCTCGCGGAGCGGGGACGTCGACCCGCTGCTGCCGGTGCTGGAGGAGCGCGCGGCACGAGCAGCCGAAGGCGTGCCGACCGGGAAGCTCTTCCACGTCCAGAAGATCTCCGACCGCGTCGCGACCGCCGAGATCGCCTCGTCGCTCGACGTCCCGAAGGCCCACGAGGAGACGGCCGGGATCCGCGACGCGCTCGGCACCGTCCCGGGCGCCGACCTGTGGGTGACCGGGAACGCAGCCATCCAGGCCGACACGCTGCCCGTCTTCGAGCACGACCTGATCGTCGGCGAGGTCTTCATCGCGCTCCCGGCGGCGCTGCTGATCCTCGCGTTCGTGTTCGGCACCGCAGCCCTGCTCGTGCCGCTGCTGTTCGCGTTCGCGGCGATCCCGGCCACGCTCGGGCTCGTGTGGGTGTTCGCCCACTGGCTGAAGATGGAGCAGACGGTCCAGAACCTCGTCACCTTCATCGGGCTCGGGATCGCGATCGACTACTCGCTGCTCATCGTCTACCGCTACCGCGAGGAGCTGAGGAAAGCCGCCTCGAAGCAGGAGGCGGTGCTGCGGACGATGCAGACGGCCGGACGCGCCGTCGTGTTCTCCGGCACGGCGGTCGCGATCGGGCTCGCCCTGCTGATCGCGATGCCGGTGCCGGGCCTCCGCGGCTACGGCGTCGCCGGCCTGCTCGTGCCGGTGGTGTCGGTCGTGTGCGCGCTGACGCTGCTCCCGGTGATGCTCTTCTCGCTCGAGGGGAAGCTCGACCGCGTCCGCCTCGTCCCGAGGCGGATCCTCGAGCGGCGCGAGAGCCTCAGCGAGGAGAACGCGTGGATGCGGTTCGCGCACCGGATCATGCGCCGGCCCGGCCTGTACGCCGCCGCCTCGCTGGCGCTGTTGGTGCTGGCGGCGCTACCGGTGTTCGCGCTCGAGCTCGGGCCTGGCACGGCCGAGCAGCTGCCGGCGCGCCTCGAGTCGACGCAGGGGCTGCGCGTGCTCGCGGCCGAGGTCGGCGACGGGGCGCTCGACCCGGTGGAGATCGTGGTCGACTCGGGCGGCTCGGGGCGCGCGGGCTCGGGCAGCGTGCAGCTCGCGCTCGCGAACCTGACGACACGCCTCAACAACGACCCGGCGATCGGCCGGGTCGACGCGCCGCTCGTCGACGCGGACGGACGCTACATCCGGCTGCAGGCGATCTCCCGCTTCGACTACGGCGCGCCCGAGAGCCGGGAGATGGTCGGCCGGCTCCGCGACGACGTCGTCGGGACGATGTCGTGGCCCGTGGGCGTGGAGGCATCGGTCGGCGGGACGGCGGCGTGGGGCGCCGACTTCCTCGACCGCACGTACGACGCCTTCCCGTGGCTCGTCGTCGTCGTGCTGCTCCTCACGTACGTGCTGCTGCTGCGGGCGTTCCGGTCGCTGCTGCTGCCGCTGAAGGCGATCGTGCTGAACGTGCTCTCGGTCGCCGCCGCGTACGGCCTCCTCGTGGCGACGTTCAAGTTCGGCCTCGGCGAGCCCCTTGGGCTGATCGGATACGACCAGATCACCGGGTGGATCCCGGTGTTCCTGTTCGCGATGCTGTTCGGGCTGTCGATGGACTACGAGGTGTTCCTCGTCAGCCGGATGCGCGAGGAGTGGGACCGCACGCACGACAACGCGCAGGCCGTCGCGATGGGGCTCGCGAAGACGGGACGGCTCGTGACCGCGGCGGGGTTGATCATGTTCGCGGCCTTCATGGGCTTCGTCGTCGGGTCGTTCGTCGAGCTCCAGCAGTTCGGGTTCGGGCTCGCGGTCGCGATCCTGATCGACGTCACGATCGTGCGCGCACTGCTGCTCCCGAGCGCGATGGCGTTGTTCGGCCGCTGGAACTGGTGGCTCCCCGCGCCGATCGCGCGGGCGGTTCGGGTCGAGCCGTCGCCGCTGCAGGCGCCGTCCGGCGGGCCCGCGGCGGCGCCGATGTAGGGAGGGACGGGCGGGGCCGGGGGGCTAGTCCCCGACCTCGAGCCGCTCCATCACGACCGGCTCGTGCGGCTTGTCGCGGCCGTCCCGCGGCAGCTCGGAGATGGCGTCGACGACCTCCATGCCGGAGGTGACGCGGCCGAAGACGGTGTGCTTGCCGTCGAGCCACGGACATGCCTCGGCGGTGACGATGAAGAACTGGCTGCCGTTCGTGTTCGGGCCGGCGTTCGCCATCGCGAGCGCGCCTCGTGCGACGCCGTGGTCGTTCGGCTCGTCCTCGAACTGGTACCCCGGCCCGCCGGACCCCGTTCCGGTGGGATCGCCGCCCTGGATCATGAAGTCGGGGATCACGCGGTGGAAGGTGACGCCGTCGTAGAAGCCGTCGCGGGCGAGCGTGAGGAAGTTGTCGACCGTCTTGGGCGCGTCCTCGGGGAAGAGCTCGAGCTCGATCGCGCCGTGGTTGGTGTGGATCGTGGCTGTCGTCATCCGGGCACGCTAGCGGCCGAGACGGCTCGGCCGAGGAGCCAGGGCGCGCAGCAGGGCCGGCGGATCACCCGGATCGGATGAGGACGGGGCGGCGCAGGCCACGCAGGATCCTCGCCGAGGAGGTGTCGATGAACGTCACCCGGACGCTCGTGACCGCCACGCCCGAGGACCGCGCCGAAACCGGGACGACCGACCTCTGGTGGGTCTTCCTCGTCACGGGCGCGCTCTGGCTCGTGTTCTCGCTGCTCGTGTTCCAGTTCGACGAGACGAGCGTGAACGCGATCGCCGCGCTCGTCGGCGTCGCCTGCCTCGGCGCTGCGGCCTTCGAGCTCGCGGCGGTGCCCGCCTCGGAGGGGCTCTGGCGTGTCGGCCGGGTGGCCCTCGCGATCGGGTTCGCGATCGTCGGGATCGTCGCCTTCGCGAGCCCCGGGGACAGCTTCGACGCGCTCGCGGCGATCGTCGCCTTCTACCTCCTGCTGCGCGGGCTGTTCGAGGTCGGCGCGGCGCTCCTGGTGCGCACCGGCGGGGGCGCGTGGTGGCTGAGCCTCGTCGTCGGCGTCCTGCAGATCCTCCTCGCCTTCTGGGCCGCGGGGAACTTCGGCCACAAGGCGTTCCTGCTCGTGGTCTGGGTGGGCGCGACCGCGCTCGCGCACGGGCTCG
>DATHTC010000027.1:0-7070 GCA_035463735.1 Gaiellaceae bacterium
GAGGTCGAGCCGCGGCTCTGCGAGCCGCGGCTGCGGGAGCACGAGGGTGGCTGAGCGCCGGTCGTCGGACACGGTGACGGCCTCGCCGTCGAGCTGCGAGAGGTCGACGGAGGCGTCCACGTCGCCGACGCCGACGAAGAGCGTCCGCTCGCCGAGGATCGCGCCCGGGAGTGCTGTGTCGCGCTCCAGGTCGACGACCACCTCGAAGTGGCCGGTCGCCGCCTGCAGCTCCTGGAGCCCGCGCACCGACTTCAGCACGGCCGGGCCGCTCCGGTCGACGGTCTCCTCGCGGAACGGGTTGGGAAAGTCCGGCAGCAGGCCCGACAGCCAGCCTGGGACGAGGAGCCCGAGCAGCACGACCGCTCCGAGGGTCAGGAGCCCCCAGGGCACGCCGCGGCGCGGCGGCTCCGGGGGAGGAGGCGCCTCGCGCGGCCGTTCCGGCGTCACGACGCCCACGCCCGCATGGTGCCCGATTCGGCGGTGGCTTACGCGTCCGCGCCGACGGGCGCGGGCTCGGCGAGGCCGGCCGCGCGGCGGAGCGCCTCGGCCTTGTCGGTGCGCTCCCAGGTGAAATCGTGGTCGTCCCGGCCGAAGTGGCCGTAGGCCGCCGTCTTCGCGTAGATCGGCCGGCGCAGGTCGAGGTCGCGCAGGATCGCGGCCGGCCGGAGGTCGAAGAACTCGCGCACGAGCTCCTCGATCTTCGCCCTCGGGATCGCCTCGGTACCGAACGTGTCGACGAGCACCGACATCGGGTGCGCGACGCCGATCGCGTAGGCGACCTGGATCTGGCAGCGGTCCGCGAGGCCCGCGGCGACGACGTTCTTCGCCACGTACCGCGCCGCGTACGTGGCCGAGCGGTCGACCTTCGTCGGGTCCTTGCCGGAGAACGCCCCGCCGCCGTGGGGCGCAGCGCCGCCGTACGTGTCGACGATGATCTTCCGGCCCGTCAGGCCGGTGTCCCCCATCGGGCCGCCGACGACGAACTTGCCCGTCGGGTTGACGTAGAAGAAGTCCTTGTCCTCGAGCAGCCGTTCCTCGTCGAACAGGTGCTTGGGCAGGATCGGGTGGAGGACGTGCTCGGCGAGATCGGGCTTGATCAGGGCGTCGGCGTCGAGCCCGTCGCGGTGCTGTGTCGAGATGAGCACGCGCTCGATCGCGACCGGCCGCTGGAGGCCGTGCTCGTCGAGCTCGTAGCGCACGGTCACCTGGGCCTTCCCGTCGGGTCGCAGGTACGGGAGGACGTCGGCCTTCCGCACCTCCGCGAGCCGCTTGCAGACGCGGTGCGCGAGCATGATCGGCAGTGGCATCAGCTCGGGCGTCTCGCGCGTCGCGTAGCCGAACATCAGGCCCTGGTCGCCGGCGCCGATCTTGTCGAGCGGGTCGTCGTCGCCGGGCTCGTGCTGCACCTCGTACGACGCGTCGACCCCCTGCGCGATGTCGGGCGACTGCTCGTCGATTGCGGTGATGACGCCGCACGTCTCCGCGTCGAAGCCGTATTTCGCGCGTGTGTAGCCGATGTCGGCGATCTTCCGGCGCACGAGGCGCGGGATGTCGACGTACGTCTCGGTCGAGATCTCGCCCGCGACGACGACGAGCCCGGTCGTGATCAGCGTCTCGCACGCGACCCGGCCGTTCGGGTCGTCGGCGAGCACCGCGTCGAGGACGGAGTCGGAGACCTGGTCGGCGATCTTGTCGGGGTGGCCCTCGGTGACCGACTCGGAGGTGAAGAGGAACTCGCGGGCTGCCATGGCGGCCAAGCCTAGCGGCGGCGGCGGCCCGTCGGGCCTCGACGTCAGTCCAGGGCGAGGAACAGCGAGCCGGAGGCGGCGCCCTCGCCGATGGTCCCGGAGACGACGACCGCGCGCAGCGGCTCGACGTTCTCGCGCACCTCCTGCGGCACGTCCTCGCCCGCGAGCTGCGCGAGGCGCTCGACGAGCCCGTACGCCTCGTCCACGTCGACGTAGACGAAGACGTCGTCGCCGTCGTCGACGCCGGCTGCCTCGAGCGCGTCGCGGTAGCGCTCGTCGTCGACGAGCCGGTCGCCGTCGCCGCGCAGGTCCTCGATCCCGGTCGGGGACGTGGTCACGACCACGCGGTCGTCGTACGCGGTCGCGAACAGCGACACCGGCCCGAGCCGCGCCTCGGTCGCCTCGAGCCCGTCGATCTCGCGGGTGGACGTGCTGCCCCCGGTGAGCCGTGCGACCGCCTCCAGCAGCGAGTCGATCGTCTCGCGCGAGCGCTCGGCATCCTCCGTCTTCGCGACGAGCGTGACCTCGGGAATGAGCGTCGCCGGCCGCACGTAGAGGACGAACTCGTCCCTGAACAGGGCCAGCAGGTCGTCGAGGCTCACGCCCGCGAGCTGCTCGAGCTGGTCGAGCGCCTGCCCGGCGCCGGGCGTGCCCTCCAGCTGACTCCCCAGCGAGTCGGCCTGCTCGCCGAGGCCCGCCTGCACGAAGGCGATGACGCCGTCCGGGACGTCCTCGAGCAGCTCGCCGACCTCCGGTGCGTCGTCGACCGCCAGGCCGGCGGCGTGAAACCCGAGCCGCATCCCGTCGTCCTCGGCGGAGAGGGCGCCGGCGAGCGCGTCGAGCCGCGCGTCCGCCGGGAGGCCTGCGGCGCCGAACGCGCCCGCGACCTCGCGGAGCTCGTCCGTCAGCGCCTCGCCGTTCACGTACGCCTTCACGAGCGCCTCGTCGCGCAGCTCGTCCATCGCGTCCTGGAACCGCTCCTCGTCGCCGAGCTTCGCGCCGGAGGCGACCGCCTGCCGGAACCGCTCGAGCGTCGCCTCTTCCTCCGCGAACGCCGTCCACCCCTCGATCTCCGCGATCGCGGGCTCCTCATCCTGGAACAGGTCGCGCAGGGCGTCCTCGTCGTCGGTCTGCGTCAGCCCGACGAGGTTGTCGCCCTCGTCCTCGAGGTCGAGCCACACGAGCTCGACGGTCGGCCCGAAGGCGCGGTCGAGGTCGTCGGCGTCGATCCCCTCGTCGGCCAGCATCTCCTGGAGCGCCGTCACGAGCCTCGCCCGTCCCGGGAACCGCTCGAGCAGCGCCTCGAGGCGGTTCCACTCCTCCGAGTCGCGGTCCGTGTTCACGGACACGTACACGGGCGCGGTCGCCGGAGCGATCGCCGCCGCCGACGCGCTCCCGGCCGCGCTCTCGGAGCCGCCGCAGCCCGCGACGACGAGCGCCGCGAGCAGCGCGAACGTGACGATGACCCCTGAGAGGTGCCGCACGCTGGTCATCGTGCCTGAAAGGGAGGTCGGCCGGAGGCGCATCGCTACTCCTCCGTCGGCGCGCGCTGCATCAGGCTTGAGACCAGTTCGGTCAAGGTGACCCCGCCGAGGACGGCGCAGACGCCGTCGGTGATCGGCAGCTCCGCGCCCAGCCGCTGGGACAGGCGCTGCAGCACGGGCGCCGTGGTGAGTCCCTCCACCACCTGGCCGATCTCCGTCTCTGCCTGCTCCGGCGTACGGCCGCTCGCGATCAGCTCGCCGGCGCGGCGGTTGCGGCCGCTCGGATGCCAGCACGTCACGATCAGGTCTCCCATCCCCGCCATGCCCGCGAACGTGTCCGGGTCGGCACCCGCAGCCTCGCCGAGGCGGCGCATCTCCGCAAGGCCGCGCGTGATCAGCGCCGCCTTCGCGTTGTCGCCGAGACCCAGGCCGTCGACGCCCCCCGCCGCGAGCGCGATCACGTTCTTCGCCGCCGCGCACAGCTCGACGCCGAGCAGGTCGTCGTTCACGTACACGCGGAACACGGGCGAGTTGATCGCGTCCTGGAGCCCGTGCGCGAGGGCGGCGTCCTCGCTCGCGACCACCGTCGCGGTGGGCAGGCCGGCGATGATCTCCTCGGCCATGTTCGGGCCCGACAGGAGCGCATAGGGGCGCCGGTCGACGCCGCGCGAGAGCCGCTCCCCCGTGGACGGGTCGAGGCCCTTCGTCAGGCTGAGGATCGGCGCTCGGCCGGGGATCGAGTCGGCGACGTCGCGGAAGACGCGGCTGGGGACGGCGAGCACGACCACGTCGGCTTCCTCGTAGGGCGCCTCGCCGAGCATGGTCGCGGCCACGCCGCGGAGATCGGCGGTGGTCGAGTAGCGCGGGTTGCGCCCGGTCTCGCGGATCGCCTCCGCCTGCGCCGCGTCGCGGACGGCGAGCGAGACGGTGTGCCCGCGGTCGTGGAGCAGCGCGGCGAACGCGGTGCCCCAGGACCCGCCGCCGACGACGACGAACCTCATGCGAAGGCCCGGCCGGTACCAGGTACGTACCTGGTACCGAGGTGGCAAGGACGCCACTCGCTCGTCACGCGTTCCCCCTGCTCAGCGGCCACATCTCGCAGCACGCGTACCTGGTACGAACCTGGTACCGAGGTGGCGTCATCGCCGCACGAAGTCGATCGACACCGGCACGCCCTCGAGCCCGAAGCGCGAGCGCATCTGGTTCTCGACCCAGTAGCCGTAGTCGCGCGTGACGAGACCCGGGTCGTTGACGTGGAAGCGGAAGCGCGGCGGCCGCGCCTGCACCTGCGCGCCGTAGAGCAGGTTCAGCCGCCGGCCGCCGCGGCCGGGCGGCTGGCGCGCCTCGCGGAGCTCCCGCAGGAACCGGTTCAGCTCGCCCGTCGAGACCCGCGACGCATGCTTGGCGAACAGCGCCTCGACGCCGTCGAGCAGGCGCTCGATCCCGCGGCCCGTGTTCGCCGAGACCGCGATCACCGGAGGGCGCTGGCGCAGCCGACGGTCGAGCTGCGGCTTCAGCTCTTCGAGACGGTGCTCGGTCACGTCCCACTTCGACAGCACGACGAGCGTCGAGCATTGCGCCTTCCGCGCGGCGTCGGCAACCGCCAGGTCGCCCTCGGTGATCCCAGCGGAGGCGTCGACGAGCACGAGGGCGACGTCCGCACGCTCGGCCGCCTCGATCGTGCGCAGCTCGGACCAGTACTCGATTCCCTGCCGGTGCCGCCGCTTGCGGCGCATCCCGGCCGTGTCGACGAGCACGAACGTCGTCTCGTCCCGCCGCAGCACCGTGTCGATCGGGTCACGCGTCGTCCCCGGCACCTCGGAGACGATCACGCGCTCCTGCCCGAGCAGCCGGTTCAGGAGCGACGACTTGCCGACGTTCGGCCGCCCGAGGATCGCGACGCGGATCGCGTCGGCGCCGACGTCCGCCGGACGCTCCGGCGCGAGCTCCTCGAGGCGCGCGACCACCTCGTCGAGCAGGTCGCCGGTTCCGTGCCCGTGGAGGCTCGAGATCGGGACCGGGTCGCCCAGCCCGAGCCGGTGGAACTCGAGCGCGTCCGCGTCCCGCGCCGGGTCGTCGACCTTGTTCGCCACGAGCAGCACCGGCTTGCGCGCACGCCGGAGCAGCTCCGCGATCTCCTCGTCGCCCGGCGTCACCCCCGCCTTCGCGTCGACGAGGAAGAGCACGAGGTCCGCCTGCGCCACGGCGGCGCGGGCCTGCTCCGCGATCTGCCGGGTGATGGCCGACGGGTCGGCCAGGTCGACCCCGCCCGTATCGACGAGGACGAAGCGCCGGCGGCCCCACTCGCAGACGAGCTCCTTGCGGTCGCGCGTCACGCCCGGCACCTCGTGCACGACGGCGGTGCGGGTCGCCGTCAGCCGGTTCACGAGGGTCGACTTGCCCACGTTCGGGAAGCCGACGATCGCGACGGTCCCGAGGAGCTCCGGAGGCTCCTCGGCTACGCCGGCGGCAGCGCCCGCGCCGGCCGCTTCGCGCCGCTCTCGTGGATCTCGACGAGCCATTCCCACAACCGCCTGATCTCCCGCTCGATCTCCTGCGACGCCTCGCGGTAGCCGCGCCCGCCCTTCGCCAGGCCGTCGAACCGCAGCGGCTCGCCCCAGGCCACCGACACCGGGTGGAAGTTCCCGGGCTTCCACGTCTGCGATCCGTGGATCGCCCCGCACACGACGGGGACGTCCCCCTGGAGCGCCGCCATCGCCGCGCCCGGCCTCACCGTACCCGGCACGCCCGCGAGCTGCCGCGTGCCCTCGACGAACAGGCCGAGGGCCTTCCCCTCCTCCACCACCTCGCGCATCAGCCGAACGGCCTCCCGGTCGGACTCGCCGCGGCGCACGGAGAACGTCCCGAACGCGCGGATCAGCTGCCCGAGGCCCGGCACGCGGTGAGCCTCCACCTTCGCCATGAAGTACACCGTCCGCGGCGACGCGGCGCCGAACGCGGCGGGATCGATCCACGAGAAGTGGTTGATCGCGAGCACGACGCCGCCCGTCAGCGGCACACGCTCCTTGCCGTAGACCCGCAGCCGCGTGAACAGCTGCGCCAGCGGCTGGAGCGTGAGTCGCCCCACAGCCCACGCCGCGTCCGCATTCCTCATGCGGTTGCGCGCGCCCGCGCCAGCGCCTCGATCCGGTCGACGACCTCGTCGATCGAGAGGTGCGTCGTGTCGAGCTCCTGCGCGTCCGGCGCGCGCTCCATCTGGCGCGCGTCGCTCTCGTCGCGCAGTCGGAGGTCGGTGGCCAGCGCGTCGGCGTCGGCGAGGCCGGGGTGCTCGGCAATTCGCCGCCGTGCGCGCTCCTCTTCGTCGGCGACGAGGTACACCTTGACCTCCGCACCGGGAACGACGACGCGGCCGATGTCGCGCCCCTCGATCACGGCGTCACCGTGGGTGGCGAGCTCCCGCTGGCGCTCCCGCATCACCTCGCGCACGGGCGTCTGCCGCGCGACGACCGGCACCGCGCGGTCGATCCGCGGCTCGCGGATCGCGCGCGTCACCTCGCACTCGTCCACGAACACGCGCAGCCCGTCGAACTCGACCGGGTGCTCCTCCGCGAGCCGGACGAGCGCCTCCGTGTCCTCGAGCTCGACGCCGCGGTCGAGCGCCAGCCACGTCAGCGCGCGGTACATCGCGCCCGTGTCGAGGTAGCGGAACCCGAGCCGCTCGGCGAGCCTGCGCGCGACCGTGCTCTTGCCGGCTCCGGCGGGCCCGTCGATGGCGACGATCACGCCATTTCCCTTCGGGAAATGGTTAGAGGGCACCTTCTCGGCATGGTTTCTTAGGCTTCTTCGAGCTGCGCCAGCAGCTCGAAGAAGCCGGGGA
>DATHTC010000028.1:0-2957 GCA_035463735.1 Gaiellaceae bacterium
TGCGGGCCGACCGCGCGCTGCTCGAGCGCGCCAAGCAACTCGCGGAGGGGCTCGACCCCGGGCCGGTGCTGGACGCCGAGGTCGACGCGCGCTTCGCCGAGGCGGACGTGGCCGCATAGCGGGACCGCCGCCTCGCCGGCAAGGCCTCGTGACACTTCTGTGACGGTGCCAGGCACCGTAAAGACCGGAGTGCACCCAGCTCCACGAGCGCATCTCCGGCGCACTGCACGCCCGAGGCCCGCCCTACGGTGCCAGGCACCGTAACGAGGTCGGCCGCCGCCGCGCGGCTAGGCGGAGTACGGGCGGCCGCACCCCCTTCGACCGGTCCGCCGAACGCGGCGGCGCCCACGCGTCCGCCATCGTGGACCCATGGACGCGATCGCGCTCAGGCCGCTCCGCTTCGGGGAGCGCGACCCCGTGCTCCAGGTCTTCACGGGCCTCTCCGACCGCTCCCGGCGTCTGCGCTTCCTCGGCGCGAAGCCGCGGCTCGCCGAGCGCGAGCTCGACCTGCTCGTGGACGTGGGCCGGTGCGGGCACGAGGCGGTCGCCGCCGTGGACGCCGAGACGGGGCGCGCGATCGGGCTCGCGCGGTTCGTCCGCGACGCCGACGCGCCCGAGGCGGAGATCGCGTTCGAGGTCGTCGACGAGTGGCAGGGCCGCGGCGTCGGCCGCCGACTCGTCGCCGAGATCGCAAGGGTGGCGCGCGAGCAGGGGATCCTCCGCGTCCGCGCCGTCGTCGACCGCTCGAACGCGCCGGCGCTCGCACTCGTCCGCAGCCTCGGCGACCTCGTCGCGCAGCGCGCCGAGGGGCCGGCCGTGGAGCTCGTCGTTCGCCTCGCGTAGCCGCGCGCACCTGAGGCTGCCGGCGACGACGGTGCCAGCACCGTGAAGGCGCCCGCCCGGCGGCGTGACGCTTTCGTGACGGTGCCAGGCACCGTAAAGAGGGGCGGTCGACGCGGCCGGATGTCGCTTGGCCAGCGGCTCGCGACGCCCGGCCCGAGGGCGCGACGCCGTGGCAGCCGGCGTCACGGTGCCAGGCACCGCGAAGGCGCCGCCATGCCGCCGTGACGCTTCCGTGACGGTGCCAGGCACCGTCAAGATGCGCCCGTGCGGATCATCGCTGGAACGCGCAAGGGGCACCGCATCCGCGCGCCCCGCGGCACTGCCACGCGCCCGACCGGTGACCGCGTCCGCGAGGCCGCCTTCAACCTGATCGGCCCGGTCGACGGCGCCGAGGTGCTCGATCTCTACGCCGGCTCGGGCGCCATGGGCCTGGAGGCGCTCTCGCGCGGCGCCGCCCGCGTCACCTTCGTCGAGGCCGACCGCGACGCCTGTCGCGCGATCGACGCCAACCTCGGGAAGCTCCGCCTCACCGGCGCCCGCGTGATCCAGGCGGACGCGGCCCGCGCGCTCGCGACCGAGGCGTCGGCGGGGCGGCGTTACGATCTCGTGCTCGCCGACCCCCCGTACGACGCGCTCTCGACCGTGCTCCCGACCCTCGCCCGCCACCTGCCCGCACTCGTCGCCCCGGACGGACTCGTCGTGGTCGAGAGCTCGTCCCGCGACGAGCCCGACCTGCCCGGCCTCGTCGCGCGCACCTCCCGCCGCTACGGGTCCGCGCGCCTGACGCTCTTCGAGCACCCAGCGCATCCGGACGCTCCCGCGGCGTCCCTCGCGCCGCCGGGGCCGGAGGGGACCGGATGAGGAATACGGCCCCGGAGAGACCGACGGTGCGAGGGGCGGCAGGCGCCGGCGGAGCCCCGTTCCGCCCGGCGGGAGCCGGCCCCGATCGGGGGCGTCCGGCATGATCACCGCGATCTGTCCGGGCTCGTACGACCCGGTCACGCTGGGGCACGTCGACGTGATCGGCCGCGCCGCCTCGATCTTCGACCGGGTGGTGGTCGGCGTCGTCGGGGCGCCGCAGCACAAGGCGCCGATGTTCACCCTCGACGAGCGCGTCGCCTTCCTCCGCGAGGCGCTGACGGGCTGCGCCAACGTCGAGGTCGACGTCTTCTCCGAGCTCGTCGTCGACTTCGCGCGCAGGTGGCAGGCGAAGGCGATCGTGAAAGGGCTGCGCGTCATCTCCGACTTCGAGTGGGAGTTCCAGATGAACCAGCTCAACCGCACGCTCGCGCCGGAGATCGAGACGGTGTACGTGATGGCGAGCCCGCAGGTGAGCTTCGTCTCCTCCAGCGGCGTGAAGGAGATCGCCTCGTTCGGCGGGGACGTGTCCGAGCTGGTTCCCCCGGCGGTCGCGCAGCGGTTCAAGGAGCTCTTCCCCGACGGCCGCCCCGGGACGCCCGAGCGCCCCACCGAATAGAGGAGTCGCCGCACGGCGCGCGAACAGGCGCTCGTTACACTTCCGAGCGCGGCAGCTCTCCCGACTATGGACGTCCTCGTTCTCATCGACAAGCTCGACGACCTCGTGCACAACGCGAAGGCCGTCCCGCTCACCGACCAGGTGCGGATCGACCGCGAGGAGATCTACGACATCCTCGACCAGATGCGCGCGACGATCCCCGAGGAGATCAAGCAGGCCCGCTGGATCGTCAAGGAGCGGCAGGAGATGCTGGCGGAGGCGAAGCGCGAGACCGACCGGATCCTCGGCGAGGCGCGCGAGCAAGCCGTGCGCGAGGCGTCGCAGACCGAGATCGTCAAGCTCGCAGAGCGCCAAGCGCAGGAGATCGTGGACGACGCCCGCCGGCA
The DNA here is from genome assembly GCA_035463735.1 of Gaiellaceae bacterium. Classification (GTDB taxonomy): domain Bacteria; phylum Actinomycetota; class Thermoleophilia; order Gaiellales; family Gaiellaceae; genus DATHTC01. The sequence goes on from DATHTC010000028.1 coordinate 2,707, forward strand.
GGCGCGCGAGACCCGGCTCGAGATGGAGGACTGGGCCGACCAGATCCTCTCGACGCTCGAGTCGAACCTCGACAAGTTCCTCGGCGCCGTCCGGCGCGGGCGCGAGCGCCTCCACGAGCGCTCGCAGGAGACGGTCGTCGCGGGGGTCGGGCCCCGCGAGCCGGAAGACGACACGAGTTATCTCTAGGGAAGGAGCGGGATGACCCGCTACCCGCTGCGTCGGTTGCGCCTCCGCCCGGGGGAGGAGCACC
>DATHTC010000029.1:0-6372 GCA_035463735.1 Gaiellaceae bacterium
GGACGCTCGTGGCGCTCCCGGTCGCGGGCGTCGTGACGGCCCGCCGCGGGAGCCGCGCCGGCACCGTCTGGGGGCTGCCCGTGTTCGCTGCGCTCCTGCCGGTGCTCGCGCTCGCGCCCGGCCTGCCCGCGCTCTTCCTCGCGCTGTTCGCGTTCGGCGCCGCAGCCGCGATGCTCGACGTCGCCATGAACGCGCACTCGCTCGCAGTCGAGCGGGAGCGCGAGCGGCCGATCCTCTCCACGGTGCACGCGGGCTGGAGCTTCGGCGGGCTCGCGGGGGCGGCGCTGGGCGGCGCGGCCGCCGCGGCCGGGCTCGAGCCGCTCGGGCACTTCCTGCTCGCGGCTGCGCTGCTCGGCCTCCCGTGGCTCGCGCTCTCGCGGCTGCTGCTCCCCGCCGACGTCGACCGTCCGGAGGAGCCGCCCCGGTTCGCGCGACCGCCGCGCCGGCTCGCCGCACTCGCCGTGCTCGGCTTCTGCGGCCTGTTCGCGGAGGGCGCCGCCGCGGACTGGAGCGCCGTCTACCTCGACGAGTCGGTCGGATCGGGAGCGGGCGTGGCCGCCCTCGCGTATGCCTGCTTCTCGGTCGCGATGGCGGTGACGCGGCTCGCCGGCGACCGCATCACCTCGCGCTGGGGCCCGGTGGCCGTCACGCGCGCCGGTGGGCTGGTCGCCGCGGCGGGCCTCGCGAGCGCACTGGTCGCCGGCTCTGTCCCGGCGGCGCTGGCCGCGTTCGCGTGCATGGGCGCGGGGCTGGCGACGGTGGTGCCGATCGCCTTCCGCGCGGCGGGGTCGATGCCCGGGATCCCGGCCGGTGCGGGGATCGCGGCACTCACGACCGTGGGCTACGCGGGCTTCCTCGTCGGTCCGCCGCTCATCGGCGCGGTGGCCGAGGCGACGACGCTGCCCGTCGCGCTCGGGATCGTCGTCGCGCTCCTGCTCGTGCTCGTGTCGCTCGCGCGCGCCACGCGGCCGGCGGCGGGGGAGGCGTCGCCGGTGGCGGCGTGACGCTCCTCGACGAGGTGCTGCCGCGGTGGCACTACCGCTCGCAGCACGCGCTCGCCGTGCCTGCTCCGGCGGCGGAGGCGCTGGCGGCGGCACGTGCCGTCGGCGTCCGCGACTCGCTCGTCGTGCGCGTGCTCCTCGGCCTCCGCGGCCTGCCGACGCCCGACGCCACGATCGAGGCCGCGCTGCTCGCGGCCGGCTTCGCCGTGGTCGCCGAGGAGCCGGGGCGCGAGCTGGTGCTCGCCGCGGTCGGCCGTCCGTGGCGCCCGCTCGACCGGCTCCGCCGGGACGTCGACGCACGCACCTTCGACGAGCCAGGGTGGGCGAGGATGGCGCTGTCGCTGTCGGCCGTGGACGGGTGGCTGCGGTCCGAGACGCGCGTCCTGCTCACCGACGAGGAGGCGCGGCGGCGCTTCGCCCGCTACTGGCTCGTGGTGAAGCCGTTCAGCGGCCTCGTCCGCCGCCGCTGGCTCGCGCTCGCCGGGAGCGCGATCGACACGTCCCGGGTCGCGTCGGACGATGCCCGCGCGGACTCGTGATGATCGTCACACGGTCTGAGCTGCAGCCCGACCCCCCTCGCGCAGGCCTTCGTGAGGAGTGGCTCGACTGGCCCCGCCGCCGGTCTCGGGACCACACACCCATGGGGGTGCGCGGCCCCCACTCGGAACGCTACGGCACGAACTCGCACCGCTCGGTGCCGAGTTCGTGCCGTTTTCGCGAGGGCTAGGCCGTCGGCAGGTCCGGGATCAGCCCCGAGTCGGAGAAGAGCTCGCGCGTCTCGTCGAGCGTCAGGTCGCTGGGCGGGATGATCACGTCGGACGGGTGCAGGTCCTCCGGCGGGAGCGCCTCGCCCTGGGTCTCGACGAGCTTCCACATCTCTTCGAGGCGCGCGTCGAGCTCCTCCTCGTCCTCCCGCTCGAGCGCCGCGACGGCCTCGTCGTCGAGCTCGTCGAGCCGCGCGAGCAGCTCGTCGCCGACGCGGTACTGGCCCTGGTTCATCAACCTGACGATCACTGCCCCAGCTCCTTCTGCGGGGCGCCCGCACCGAGCTCCGCGCGCATCTGCTCCAGCTCCGCGTCGACCTGGGACGACGACGTGAGCGCCTCGAGCTCACGGTCGAGCTGCGTCTTGTCGGAGGTGAAGTCCTCCAGCGTGCCGGCCGCCGTCAGCTCGTCGATCGCACTCGCCCGCGCCTGCATCTGCTCCGTCTTGTCGCGGGCACGCTGGATCGCGAGCCCGGTGTCCGCCATCTGCTCGCCGATCCCCGTCGCGGCCTCGCCGATCCGCACCTGCGCCTCTGCGGCCGAGTACTGCGCCTTGATGACCTCCTTCTGCGAGCGGAAGGCCTCGATCTTCGCCGACAGCTGCTTCTCCGACGACACGAGCCGCTCCTGCTGCTGCTCGAGGCCGGCGATCTGCTCGTCGAGGCCGCGCAGCTGCGCCTGCACGCCCGACTTCCGCTCGAGCGCCTGACGAGCGAGGTCCTCCCGGCCCGCGCCGAGCGCCTCGCGCGCCTGCGAGTCGAGCTTCACGACGGACTGCTCGAGCTGCGTCGCCTGTAGCTGCAGCCGCTTCTTCGCGGTGACGACGTCGGCGACGCCACGCTTCACGTCTTGCAGCATCTGGAGCTGCTTCTCGTACGAGTAGTCGAGCGTTTCGCCCGGGTCCTCCGCGCGGTCGAGCAGCTTCGAGAGCTTCGCCTTGACCACGGTGGACGCGCGCGACATCAGGCCGGCCATCCGTCCTCCTCGTTTTCCTCGGGGTTCGCGAAGTAGCCTACTCGCGGTCGTGATCGTCGAGCGGAGCATGGATCCCCGGTGGCTGTCGAACGCCTACCTCGTTGCGGACGGGCCGGGCGGCGTGTGCGTCTTCGTCGACAGCGGGGCGCCGCTCGAGCCGCTGCTGCGCGTCGTGGAGGAGGAGCGGCTGACGCCCACGCACCTGCTCGTCACGCACGCGCACCCCGACCACGTCGCCGGCAACGACGAGCTCGTCCGGCGCTTCGGGATCACCGTCGAGCGCGCGCGTGTCGAGACCGGCGGGCTCGTGATCGACGCGCTGCCGACGCCCGGCCACTCCGACGACGGGATGGCGTTCGTCGTCGACGAGACGGTCTGCCTCACAGGCGACACCCTCTTCAAGGGCTCGGTGGGCGGCGGCGACTTCGCGACCGTGCGCCGCTCGGTGATGGAGGTGCTGATGACGCTCCCGCCGGAGGTGCGGGTCCTCCCCGGGCACACCGACGAGACGACCATCGGCGCCGAGTGGGAGTCGAACCCGTTCGTACGCGTCTGGGCCGGGCTCGAGCCGGAGGGAGAGGAGCCCTGCCGCGTCGGCGGGGAGGAGGCGACGCTCGTCGTGTGGTCGCCCGACTACGACGGCAAGGGCAAGGCGTGGGTGCGGTTCGGGGACGGGCGCGACGCGATCGTCGGCGGGTCGCGCGTCGCCCGAAGTGGACACTAGCGTGCCTCTCGTGCGTACACTACGCTCGTGACCGTGACGGCCGGTGTCAGGGAGCTGCGCGAGAACCTGCGGGCGTACCTGCAACGGGTGAAGGCCAGGGAGGACGTGATCATCACCGAGCGTGGGAGGCCGATCGCCCGTCTGACCCACACCGGCGCGCCGCGAGACAGGTTCGAGGAGCTCGTCGCCGCCGGAGTGATCACGCCCGCGCGGCGGCCGAAGGGGAAGCTGCCCGAGCCGGTGGAGGTCGCCGGCAGCGTGACGGAGATCCTGCTGGAGCAGCGGCGGGCGAAGGACTACTGAACCTCTACGTCGACACGTCGGCGCTCATGAAGCTCGTGCTGCGCGAGGAAGGTTCGCGCGTCGCCGAGGAGTTGTGGCAAGCGAGCGAGCGGGTGGTGACGTCGCGTCTCACGTATCCCGAGGCCCGCGCCGCCCTGGCCGCCGCGATCCGCGCCGGTCGCGTCCGAGGACGGGGACGCGCCCGCGCACGGTCGTCGCTGGAGCTCGCGTGGGAGTCACTCGGCGTGATCGATCTCGACGGGCCGATCGGGATCCGCGCCGGAGCTCTCGCCGAAACGCACCGTCTCCGAGGATCGGACGCGGTCCAGTTGGCGTCCGCGATGGCTCTCGGCGGCGTTCTGGCGACGTGGGACCGCGACCTCTCGCGCGCGGCCCGCGAGGCGGGGCTCGCCGTCGCGCCCTAGCTCGCCAGCACGAGGTCCGCCCGCTCGTGCGGACGGATCACCTCCCGGTAGCGCGCTTGCGCCGGCAGGTAGCGCTCCGTGTACCGCTCCACGACCGCCTGCCTGCTCCCGAAACGCGCGGCGTCGCGGACGAGCGCGCGCCGCAGCGTCTCCTCCGGCGGGCAGTCCAGGTAGACGACGAAGCTCCAGAGCGGCGCGAGCTCGGGCCGCTGCAGGAAGACGCCGTCGGCGACGACCGGCGGCGGCGCCGCCGCCACGGCCGCTGCGAACGCCACCAGGTCGAACGAGTCTTCGAAGTAGCCGTCCGGCGACAGCGGCCCCTGGCGGTGGCGCTCCTCGCGCGGGCGGAGGAACGCGTCGACGGACAACCTCGCGGGCGCGTGCCCGAGCCGCCTGAGCTCCGCTGCCAGCGCGTCGGCGAACGTCGTCTTTCCGGCGGCATCCGGCCCGTCGACCCCGACGCGCGCCGTTGGTGGGAGCGCTGCCGCGACCGCGACGATCACGGCGCCGGCGTCGCCGGCACGCCCGCCCCGCGCAGGACGCGCGCGAGCGCGAGCCCGTTCTCCGGCCCCTGGGCGACCAGCCGCCCGGGGTCGTGCGGGCTCGGGCCGTACGCGTTCGTGTTCATGAGCGCGAACGCCTGCTCCGCCTCTCCGGCGAGCCGCCGCATCGGCTCGACCCACTCCTGCAGCTCCTCCACCGGGTAGAGGTAGTCGAAGCGCTCGGCGGCGCTGCCCCCGCGCACGTTCCACGTCGCGGCGTTGCGTCCGTGGAAGCGGACGTATGCGGTGGGGGAGGTGACGGCGATCACCGTCGGGATGAGGTTCTTCGCGCGCGACCGCGGTGCGTCGACGACGACGTTGCCGAAGCGGTTCGCCTCGAGGAAGGAGAGCGTCTCCGCCCGTTGCTCGTCCTCGAACCACGACCGGTGGCGGAACTCGACGACGACGTCGTACCCGTCGAGCTGCGCGTGCGCCCACTCGAGGTACTCGAGCGACCGCGGCTTCACGACGACGTACGGCGCGAGCTGGAGCAGCACCGCGCCGAGCTTCCCCGCCTCGCGCAGCGGCGCGAGCATCTCACGGAAGAGGCGGAAGGCCTCCGCGCGCACGTCACGCGGCATCCGCTCCACGCGGCCACGGTCGTCCGGCTGCAGGAGGCTCCGCAGCGGCTCCGGGAGCGCCTCGTGCTTCACGCCGTGCCGCGTCATCGGCGCGAACGCCTTCACGTGGAAGACGAACCCCTCGGGCACCGCGTCGGCCCACTTCGCGACCGTCTCCGGCGGCTGCAGCCGGTAGAAGGTCGAGTCGACCTCGACCGTGTCGAAGACGGTCGCGTAGTGGGCGAGCCGCTCAGGGCCCGTGCGGAGGCCCGGCGGGTAGAAGACCTTCGTCAGCGCCTCGTCGGCGAACGAGCAGGTGCCGATGCGCACGGCGCTCATGCGCGCACCTCCGCTGCGCGCAGGACTCGTCCGATCCCGCGCACCGCCTGGCCGATGCGGTGCTCGTTCTCGATCAACGCGAAGCGGAGGTGGCCCTCGCCGCCCGGCCCGAAGCCGGCGCCCGGGCTCGCGGCCACGCCGCCGTCCCGGATCAGGCGCAGGGCGACGTCGTGCGACGGCTCATGCCGCAGCGGCTCCGGGAGGCGCGCCCAGACGAACATCGTCGCCCGCGGCGGCGCGACCTCCCAGCCGATGCGCGCGAGGCCGCCGCAGAGCGCGTCGCGGCGGGAGCGGTAGACCGCGCACAGCTCCTCCGGGTAGTCGGCCGCCTCGCGAAAGGCCACGATCGACGCGATCTGGATCGGCTGGAACGTCCCGTAGTCGAGGTAGCTCTTCAGTCGCGCGAGCGCCGCCAGCGCCGCGGGGTTGCCGAGCGCGAAGCCCACCCGCCACCCCGCCATCGAGAACGACTTCGTCAGCGAGTAGAGCTCGACCGCCACCTCCGTCGCCCCCTCCGCCGCGAGCACCGACGGCGGCCGGTACCCGTCGAAGCAGACGTCGGCGTACGCGAAATCGTGGACGAGCAGCACCTCTCGCTCGCGGGCGAGGTCGACGAGCGCCTGCATCGCGTCCGCGTCGACGGTCGTGGTCGTCGGGTTGTGCGGGAACGAGACGACGATCGCGCGCGGCCGCGGGCGGGCCGTAGCGAACGCGTCCGCGACGGCGCCGACAGGGTCGTCCGCGTCGACCCGCGCCTCGG
>DATHTC010000030.1:0-6638 GCA_035463735.1 Gaiellaceae bacterium
GAGCTTCGCGGCGGGCTTCGGCGGGAGCCCGACGTGCTGCAGGAAGCGCGAGCGCAGGTGCTTGCGGCTGCAGCCGAGCTCGGCGGCGAGCGCGCCGATGCGAATCCGCCCGCCCGTCTCCCCGAGCCGGCGCCATGCGTACGCGACGTCCGCCGGTACGGGCTCGGCTGCGGCAAGCCGGCGGGCGACGAACGACTCCGTCAGGCGGCGGCGCGCGTCCCAGTCCGGAGCCTCGGCGAGCTGCTCCTCCAGGCGGTCGATCTCGCGCCCGAGCACGTCCGCGAGCGGCACCGCGGGCTGGGCGGCGAGCTCGTGCATCGGGACGCCGAGGAAGCGGGACGCGGCGAGCGGCGCCAGGTCGACCTGCGTGACGAGCGCGTCGCCGTCAGAGTCGACGACGACGGGCGCGACCGTGAGCCCGCCGACGAAGCTCCGCAGGGTCGCGGCGCACGTCTCCGGGTCGGTGGCCGCCCGCACCCGGTACGGCCCGCCGGCGTCGAGGACGACGGCGACGAACGTCGCGGGCAGCTCGACGTACGTGACCGGCCCCTCGCGAGGCTCGGCGTACCCGGTGAGGCGGAGGACTGCTCCCTGCAGAGCCCGCGCGGGCGTCCAGCGGACCGCCCTCGGCGCGGCGTCGTGTGCGAGCTCCCCCACGGCCCGTATTCTCGCCACTCGTGCCCTCCGAGCGTCGGCTCCGCGTCGTCCACTGCCCCGTCAACACCGCCGGGATCCCGTGGCAGAACGTCCAGGCGCTGCGGCGGCGCGGCGTCGATGCGCAGCTCGTCGTCTTCGAGCGGTACCGGCTGCACCCCGAGGCGGACCGGTCGCTGAACCGCGACGGCGGCTTCGTCCGGCGGCAGGCGATCCAGTGGCAGGCGTTCCTCCGCCTGCTGCCGCGGACGGACGTGTTCCACTTCTACTTCGGGCTGACGCTCGTCCCGAAGGCGGCGCAGTTCCCGATCCTGAAGGCGCTGCGACGCAAGTCGGTCCTGCACTACCTCGGCTCCGACATCCGCGGCAAGACGCCGGAGCAGCTCGCGTTCGGGCGCCGGGCGGACGCGCAGGTGGTCGGCTCCTACGACGCGATCCGCTGGGTGCCGGAGGCGGAGGTGATCCCTCCCGGGATCGACGTCGCGCGGATCGAGCCGAGCCCGCCGTCCGACCGCGCGCGGCCGCTGATCGTCCACGCGCCGTCCTCCCGTCGCCGGAAGGGGACCGAGCACGTGCTCGCGGCCTGCCAGGGCCTCGACGCCGACCTCGAGCTGGTGGAGGGCGTGCACCACGACGAGGCGTTCGAGCGCCTCCGTCGCGCCGACGTCGTCGTCGACCAGCTCAACGCGGGCTGGTACGGGGTGCTGGCGATCGAGGCGATGTCGCTCGGAAAGCCCGTGGTGACGTTCCTGCACGACGAGGCCGTCCGGCGGACCGAGGCGGCCTTCGGCGCGCGCGTCCCGCTCGTCCCCGCCACGAAGGAGACGCTGCGGGAGGCGCTGCGCCCCCTCGTCGCCGATGCCGCGCTCCGCCGCCGGATCGGCGCCGAGAGCAGGGCTTACGCGGAGCAGGTGCACGACCTGGAACGCGTCGCCGACCGCCTCCTCGCGCTCTACGCTCGGCTCTAGCGCGCTCGGCCGGCGAAGCGCGGCGGGCGGAGCCCGCCTCCGGCCGCGCCTGACGCCGCTCGCGGCAGGATCCGCCCGAGCGACGTGCGGCCGTACCCGATGTACTGTCCACCCGTCGCTCGTGCGCCTCCTTTGCGACCGGCGCCCCGAGCACGCTAGAGAGAGTCATGCTCGGGACACGCCTGAAGCAGCTCGCGGGGCAGTCCGCGATCTACGGCCTGGGCGGGATCGTCTCCCGCCTGCTCGCCGTCTTCCTGCTCCCGATCTACACCCGCTTCCTCACGCCGGACGACCTCGGGGCGGTCGGCGTGGTCGTCGCGCTGACGGCGATCCTCGTCACGATCCTCCGCGGCGGGATCTCGAGCGCGTTCTTCCGCTTCTACTTCGACTCGCCCGAGCCGGCCCGTCGCCGCACCGTCCTTCGCACCTCGTTCTGGTTCACGATGGGGAGCGCGACGCTCGGGCTCGCCGTCGGCGTCGCCTTCGCCGGGCCGATCGGCGAGCTGCTCGGCCTCGACGACCCGTGGCTCGTCCGCGCCGCGTTCGTCGGGCTCTGGGCGCAGATGAACTACGAGCAGCTGACGGCGCTGTTCCGGGTCGAGCAGCGCCCGTGGGCGTTCCTCGCGGCGAGCCTCGCGAACATCGCGGTCACCGTCGCCGCGACCGTGCTCTTCGTCGTCGTGCTCGAGTGGGGCGCGGTCGGCGTCGTCGCCGGGAACTTCACGGGCACGCTCGCCGTCTACGTCTCGCTGCTCGGCTACCGCCGCGAGCAGCTCGGGCTCGAGCTCGACCGTCCGCTGCTGCGCGCGATGCAGCGCTTCGGGCTCCCGCTCGTGCCGTCGGCGCTCGCGCTGATCGCGGTGAACTTCTCCGACCGCTTCTTCCTCGTCCACCTGGCGTCGCTCGATGAGGTCGGCCTGTACGAGATCGGCGCCCGCATCGCCTCCGCGATGGTGCTGCTGCTGACGGCGTTCCGCACCGCCTGGCCAGCGTTCGCGTACTCGATCGAGGACGACGACGAGGCGAGAGGAACGTATGCGTACGTCCTGACCTACCTGGTCGCGGTGGCGACCTGGCTCGCGGTCGCGCTCGGCCTGCTCGCGCCGTGGCTCGTGCGGCTGCTCGCGACCGCCGACTTCTACGCCGGGGAGCGCGTCGTCGCGCCGCTCGCGCTGGCGTCGGCGATCTTCGCCGGGTACGTCGTCGTCGCGATCGGCGTGGGTCGCGCGCGCCGCACCGAGTTCAACTGGGTGATCACGGGTGCGGCCGCCGTCCTCAACGTCGCGCTGAACCTCGTCCTGATCCCGCGCTACGGGATGGAGGGCGCGGCTGCCGCGACCGTCGCCGCGTACGCGCTCCTGTTCGTCGGCATGGCCTGGTGGGGGCAGCGGGTCTACCCGGTTCCGTACCAGTGGCGCCGCGTCGCCACGGCGCTCGCCGCCGGAACGGCGCTCGTCGTGGCGGGCAAGGCGCTCGACGCGCCGCTCGCCGTCGCCGCCCTGCTCGCCGCTGTCTACCCGCTGGCGCTGCTCCCGCTCGGCTTCTACCTGCCGGGCGAGCGGGCGCGCCTGCGCACGCTCGCCCGGCTCGGGACGAGCTCGTAGAGGCTAGTCGGCGGCGACGTCCACCACCTCGGCGCGGGTGACGCGGACGAGCTCGCGCGCGTCGAGCCTGATCGACTGGTCGTGGGCGCCGGCCTCGAGCACGACCGCCTCGAGGTCGGCGACGCGCCGGTCGACGAGGACGCGGTCGCTGCGACCGCCGACGGGAGGCACCGCACCGAGCTCGAACTCGGGGTAGTCCCGCTCGAGCTCCTCCTCGGTCGCGAGCCGCGCCTCCTTGCCGCCCGCGACGAGGGCTCTGACCTTGTGCAGGTCGATGCGGTCCGCAGCCGCGAGCACGACCCGGACGTAGCCCTCCGGCGTGTGCACCACCAGCGTCTTGGCGACCTCGCCCGGGCGGAGCCCGAGCACGCGCGCCTCGTCGGTGGCTCGGTCGGTGCGCTCGTGGTCGAGCACGTCGAACCCGATCCCGGCGGCCTCCAGCGCCTGCGCGAGCGCCGGCGTCTTCACCTGGGGCATGGGTCTCCTCCTCAGGTCGGTATCGAGTGCATCTTCCCGCCGGACGCGCGGGCGATGCATCCGTGGGCGCGCGGATCGCGTCAAGCAAGGGGCGGGCCCTGCCGATAGCGCTCTCATGGCAGTCGACGCCGCCACGCCGGCCGCCGCGGCCCCGCTGCGCCCGCCGGCGCTCGCCCGGCTCGCGGCGCTTCCCGCCCGCGCCGTGCTCACCGGGATCGTGGCGCTGTCGTTCGCCGTGCGCTGGCTGCTCGCGGGCGGGCACTCGACGCCCTACTACTTCCCGGACGAGTACATCTACCCGACGCTCTCGCACGCGATCGCCGGCGGCGGCATGCCGGCCGTGCGCGGCGAGGAGACGGCGTTCCCCGCACTGCTCGAGCCGCTGCTGACCGCCCCGCTCTGGCTCCCTGGCGACCCCTTCGTGGCCTACGTGCTCACGCAGGGCGTCCACGCGCTCGCGATGTCGCTCGCCGCGATTCCCGCCTACCTCCTCGCACGGCGGCTGCGGTTGCCGACGGCGCACGCCCTCGGCGCGGCCGTCGTGGCGGTGACGGCGCCGGCCCTCTCCTACGTCGGCTTCATGCTCGCCGATCCGATCGCCTACCCGCTCGTGCTCGGCGCGGTCGCCGCGGGCGTCGCCGCGCTCGACCGGGCGACGACCGCGAACCAGCTCGGGTTCCTCGGACTGTCGGGGCTCGCGGCCTTCGCCCGAGTCCAGTACGTCGTGCTCCCGGCGCTGTTCCTCGTCGCGGCCCTCGTGGTCGAGCGCTTCCGTCCGCGGGCTGCGGCCCGGCGCTTCCGCGTCACGCTCGTGACGCTCGGCGCGCCGGCGCTCGCCGTCGCCGCCGTCGGGCTGCAGCGGGCGCTCGGCTACTACGAGAACGTCACGAACCTCGAGCTCCCGCTCGTCCGGCTCGCGACATGGGCGGGCGCGGACGCGATGGTGCTCGCCTACGCCTCCGGCTGGGTGCTCGTCCCGGGTGCGCTGCTCGGGCTCGCGCTGATGCTCGCGCGGCCGGAGTCGCGGGCGGAGCGCGGCTTCGCGGCGCTCACCCTCCTGCTCGGCGGGACGCTCCTGTTCCAGGCCGCGCTCTTCTCGGCCAACTCGGACGACGCGACGGCGCGCGTGCACGAGCGCTACACGATGGCGCTCGTGCCGTTGCTCGCGCTCGCGTTCCTCGTGCTGGCGCGGCGAGGGTTCCCGTGGCGGCGGGCCCTCGCCGCGCTCGCGCTCGCGATGCTGGCGCTCTCGGCGCGCGTGCCGCTCTCGGGCTACACGGTCGCGCAGGGGAAGGACGACTCGCCCACGCTGCGGGCGGTGCTCCGGCTCGAGCAGGAGCTCGGGATCGCGACGGGCTCCCTCGTCGTGGCCGTCGTCGCCGCAGTGCTGTCCCTGCTCGCGGTCGCGGCCGCGTGGCGCCGGTGGACCGCCGTCCCGCTCACGGCCGCCGTCCTCGCCGGCACCGCGCTGTGCGCAGGCGCGCTCTCGTTCGACCGGCTCAACGCCGCGAGCCTGCGCGCCACGCAGCCGTCCGAGCGCAGCTGGGTGGACGACGCCGGCCTCGGCGAGGTCACCTTCGTCCAGCTCCCCGAGGGCGACCGCGCGAAGGTGTTCGAGCAGCTGTTCTGGAACCGCTCGGTGAACCGCCTCGTGCTCGTGAACGCGCCGCCGGTCGACGCGTTCGCGACCGAGCGGGCGGAGCTCGCCGACGACGGCCGCCTGCTCGTCGGCGGGCGCGCGCTCACGACGCCGATGCTCGTCCAGACCTGGGGCTCGTACGCGCTCTGGGAGGGCGTGCGGCGCGTCGACCGCGCCCACAGCCTCGACCTCCTCGCTCCCGCCGGGACGCCGCGCCTGCGCCTCCTCGCGGCGGGGCTGTACGAGGACGGCTGGATGCGGCGCAGCGGCTCGATCCTCGTGTGGCCGTACGCCGGCCGCCCGTACCAGGGCACGCTCCGCCTGCGGCTGGCGATGCCGGCGGACAGCCAGCGCGTGACGCTCGAGCTGCGCGCCCCCGGGTACCGGCGCGACGTGGTGCTCGAGGCGGGCGCCCGCCGCACGGTCGACATTCCGGTCAGGGCGGAGCGCGAGGCGTGGGTGCTCGACTTCGCCACGCAGGGCCCAGGCTGGCTCGGTGACCGCCGCTCCGTCAGCGTTCGCGCCGAGCCGCCGCAGCTGCTCCCGTCGTAGGCGGGCTCCCGCGCCGCCGGGGAGGGAGATCCCCCGTCCTGGGCGATGCGTTCCCCCGATCGGGTGTCAACAGCGGGCGTCCCGGCGCCCGATACACGGCGGGCCACCGGTTTTCCTGCGACCCAAGGAGAAGCACACGAATGCTCTCGCACCTGAAGGCGCGGCTCGCGCGTGAGGAGTCGGGTTTCACCCTCATCGAGCTGCTCGTCGTCATCATCATCATCGGCATCCTGCTCGCGATCGCGGTGCCCTCGTACCTGAGCTTCCGCGACCGCGCGAACGAGAAGGCCGCCCAGGCGAACGTCCGCGCGTCGGTGCCCGCCGTCGAGGCGTACAACGCCGACAACACCAAGACCGGCGCCTCGCGCGGCTACTGGGGCATGACGCTCACGGCGCTCAAGGCCTACGACCAGGGCGTCAAGAACGTGAAGGTCTCCGTCGCCAACTCCGCCACCTACTGCGTCCTCTCCGAGGTCGGCGGCAAGAAGTACTACAAGAACGGCCCGTCCTCGGACATCACGACGACGGCCTGCTAGTCGCATCGCCCCACCGTCCGACCAGCGAGGGCGCCGGAAACGGCGCCCTCGCTCGTTGTGCGCCCCGCCGGGAGAGGTCGCAGCAGCTGTCGGAGGAAGCCCCGCCTCACGGCCGCACCTCGCCACCGTCGGTACCAGGTACGTACCAGGTACCGCTGCAGCGCCACGCGGCTTGCCGTACGGCGTTCCGGGTCGGCCGAGGTGGCGG